>CABQWP010000010.1 GCA_902467875.1 uncultured Collinsella sp.
CGGAACCCTAATGTTCGATCCAGCAGCGCAGGGTCTCGCCGGCTTGCAGGTGACGCAGATTCTCTGCGGCAATGTCGACCACATTGTTGAGCGTAGCTGCCAGGTGGAACCAACCGGAGACGTGCGGCGTGATGAGCATGTTGGGTGCATCCCACAGTGGGCTTGTCTCAGGCAGCGGCTCGGGGTCGGTGACGTCGACCGCGGCGCCGGCGAGATGACCCGACTCCAGGGCGGCAACCAAGTCGTCGGCGACCACAAGGTCGCCGTTCTAACATGCCGCGGCACCCCACAAGGTCGCCGCGGCCGCCGTTGGCAAAGAAGGCGCCCGGTTTCATCGCGGCGAAGAACTCGGCGTTCGCCAGGCCGCGGGTCTCGGGCGTGCTGGGCATAAAGGATGCGACGATGTCGGCCTCGGCCAGGCGCTCGGACAGGGCGTCCATGCCGTCCATGTCCTCAAACACAATGGGGTAGACGAGTGGATGGCGCTTGATGCCGCGGACGTGCGCGCCCATGTCGCGGCAGAGCGTGGCGAAGTGGCCGCCGATATCGCCCGCGCCCAGCACCAGCACATTGGCGTTTTTGAGCGAGGTGACCGGCCCTAAATCCTCCCAGCGATGCTCGCGCTGCAAGTCGTGATAGTCGGGCAGGCGCTTCATCATGGAAAGGACCATGGCAAACATGTGCTCGCTCACGGCTTGGCCGTAGGCGCCCACCGAGCAGGAAAGCTTGGCGTCGGCTGGCACGGTGCCGGCGGTCAAGTAATCGTCATAGCCGGCGGTCTGCAATTGCAACAGCTGGAGGTGCTTGCACGCGGTAAGCAGGGCAGGGTCAATGTTGCCCAAGATCACGTCGGCGTTGGCGACCTGCTCACGCGTGATGGCGTCGGAGCTCGTGTAGATAAAGTCCTCGCCCGGAGCGCTCGACTCGAGGATCGCGCGGTGACGATCGTTGACGGGCAACAAAACCAGGATGTTCACAAGCAGTCCTCTCCGTTCAGCCTGCCAAAAAGGGACAGGTTCATTTTTGGCAGGCTTTATCAGGCAAAACGCTCAAATAAAACGCCGGATGCAAGACGGGCGTGCCCGTCGGCATCCGGCGCATCCACAGCTACCAGCTGAGCAGCTCGTAACCGTCCTCGGTCACCACGAGCTGTACCTCGCACTGGGCCGAATCGCTACCGTCCTTGGTGCGCACACACCAGCCGTCGCCCTTGCTGATCTTAATGTCGGGCGCTCCGGCATTGACCATGGGCTCGATGGTAAAGACCATGCCCGGGGCCATGATGGTGTCCACATCGGGCGCCTCGGTGGTAAAGCCCACAAACGGGTCCTCGTGGAACTCCTTACCGATGCCGTGTCCGCCGTACTCGCGCACCACGCTAAAGCCGGCGTCCTCGACCGTCTTTTGCACGGCCTCGGCCATCACGGACAGCGGCAGCCACGGCTTGACGGCGGCCAGACCCGCCTCCACGCTGGCACGAGTGACGTCGACCAGGCACTGGCGCTCGGCCGAGACCTCGCCGATGCAGAACATACGGCTCGAATCACTAAAGTAACCGTCCAGGATCGTGGAGCAGTCGACGTTGATGATGTCGCCCTCGTGCAGCACATCCGCATCGCAGGGGATACCGTGGCAGACGACGTCGTTGATCGAGGTGCACACGCTTTTGGGGTAGCCCTCGTAGTTGAGGTCTGCCGGTGTGCCGCCGTGCTCGACGGTGTAGTCATAGATCATCTGGTCAATCTGGTTGGTAGTCATGCCTGCGGCGATGTGTTCGCCTACGTAATCGAGCGCGCCCACGTTGATAGCGGCCGAGCGCTTGATGCCCTCGATATCGGCGGGCGTCTTGTAGAGCGTGCGGGGCAGAACCTCCCAGCCCTCTTCCCACAAGCGCTCGAGGCGCTCGTCGAAGGCGCTATGGCATTTCTTATATTTTTTGCCGCTGCCGCACCAGCAAGCGTCGTTGCGGCCAGGAACGGGTCCTTTGTCATACATGGCTAACTTCCTTTCATCCGCAGCTAGTATAGCCCACCCGCAGAGCAGCTCATTTGGGACGGGGCTAATTTGGCTGCTGGCGGGCGGCCGCGCTAGTAACTCACCTGGCAGGGGATGCCGAGGGCGCGCACGCGTGCAGCGATCGTGTCGAGCACCTCGGGTGCTGCCTTGGCAAGGCCGGCGACCGGTGTCTCGCGCGCTACCGTGTAGATGGTTGCTTCTTGTGGGCGAATGCGCTCAAGCGCCGCGAGCCAGGGGGCAATGTACTCCTCGCCGGTGTTGTCGATGAGCTTGCCCTGATACTCGCCGGTCAAAAAGATCGTCTGGATAATAACGTGACCGTCAAAGCTTGCGAACGTCTCAATCTGGTGCTCGACGTCGTAGGGGCCAACAGGCTGGTCGAGCAGCTGGATAAATGCCGGGTCGACGGTATCGAGCTTAAGAATGTTGTCGTCGACCATCATGAGCGTGTCGTGCACCTCGGGACGGTCGGCGCGCGTGCCGTTGGAAAGCACGGCGATCTTGGAGTTTGGGGCAAGTTCGTCGCGCAGCGCGACGGCGCCGGCGATGGCCTGCGGAAACTCCGGTGCGGCGGTGGGCTCGCCGTTGCCTGCGAAGGTGATCACATCGGGGAGCTCGCCCTCGGCTGCCATCTCGCGCAGCTTTGCCTCGAGCGCGTCGAGTACCACGGCGGCTGTGTTGTACGGCTCATGACAGGGGCGCTCGGCATTGAGGCCGTTTTCGCAGTAAATGCAGTCGAACGTGCAGATTTTGCCGCTGGCCGGCATCATGTTGACGCCGAGCGAGAGACCAAGGCGACGGCTGCGAACGGGCCCAAAGATGGGGCTGGCATTCAAAAACGTAGACATAGGCATATGCTCCTCAAGACAATTGTGCCTAAGCATAGCATCGGCTCCAAAGCAAGGTGCGGGCTCTTGCTTTACAAGTTTCGTTTTTTCACGTCGCTCATGATGCCGTGCCATGAAAAGCCTCGGGTCGGGTACAGTTAATCTGTTAACAAGGTGTAAGGCAATGCGGGTCCATCCAACCGTACTAACGTGCAACTGGATGGGCGTTGATGATGGGGGCACAACATGGATTTTACGGTCGAGAATGCGGGCACCACGATTGCCTGTCGCGAATATGCCGGCCCGGATGTGTCGCCTGATACTCCTGCCTTGGTGTGCGTGCACGGCGCTTGTGTCGACGGCACATTTTTCGACGGCATCGCATGTGAGCTCAGTCGCAACAACCGCGTAATTGCCTACGACCGCCGCGGCTGCGGTGGCAGCAGCGATGCGGCAGACGGCAGCTATGATCTTGCCGCTCAGGCCGCCGACCTGCAAGCCGTGATCGAACACGTTGGCGCTCCGGCAAATGTGCTTGCGCATAGTGCCGGTACGTTGGTTGCGCTGGAGCTTCTTCGCACCGAACCCCATCTCGTCGCCCGTGCGATTCTGCATGAGCCGGCTGTGTCGGCCAAAGGCGTCGGTATGGGCGCAGCTCCGGTTTTGCTCGATATGATTGCGGCGGGAAAGGTTTCAAGGGCGCTCCGGCTTTTCTTGGGAGCCCTCGGCGACTTGGACCCCGAGGCTCCTGGGACGACCGAAGCGGAAGTCAAACATGCCCTGCGCAATGGTCGTTGCTTTATGGCCAATGAATACGGAACAAATATGACATATGCTCCCGACTGGGAGCGCGCTCGCGCGTCAAAGGCGGTGTCGGCCGTGTTCTTGGGCGAGCTCTCGGTTGGCACGCCCCGCGAGGCGGGCACGAGGGTGGCTGCCGAATATCTCGATTGCCCCCTTGTGACGATTCCGGGCGCGCATAACGGTCTGCGCGATCGCCCCGTTACGGCGGCAAATGCCGTTCGTGATGTCTTGGAGCGTTAGCACGCTCGATGACCTGCGGGGAGAGGGGTTGTTAGCGTTTCGTCATTGTTAACGAATGCGTCCATAACCGCGCGCCCGAGGCTCCATTACCGCCGCTTGCCAGGTCATAAAAATGTAACGATAATCGCGCGTTTGCCTTCAGCTGTTAGATGTTACCCTTGTACCAATTGATATGCACCGTTGCCGTGCATAACGATAGAAAGGGCCCCATATGCGCAAAAATCACGAGGTCAATCTAACCGACGAGGAGGCTGCCGCTGAGGTCGCCCGCGTCGCGAAGACCTACCCCGTGGTGCGTTTGCTGTCGGCCGATCAGATTAAGAGCGAGCCTAACTGCCTGCTCGCCGGCAATCGGTGCCCTTGTCTGCGTCAGTCGAGTCTTGAGGCCTTGGCAGATTCCGATGAGGTGTCGGAGCAGCTGCTCAATGATGGTACCGAGTACCGCGCTCGCCTGCGCCCTCTGAAGGTCGAGGGCGAGCCTCACGTCCTGCTGATGGTGCGTCCGATCGATGAGCAAGAGGCTGCAGAAGAGGACCTCGTCTACACCGACGTGCTGACGAGTGTGCGTAATCGCCGATATTACGAGGAAAAGCTCCGTAGCGCCCGCATGAATGCCGGCGTTGCGGTGATCGACCTTGATGATTTTAGGGTCTTCAACGATACGTGTGGCCGTCATGCCGGCGACCTTGCGCTCGGTGCTGTGGCGACAGCCATACGCAGCGGAATTCGTTCGACTGACGAGCTTGTACGCTATGGCTGCGACAAGTTTGTGGTCGTCATGCCCGATATTCCCTCCGATGACTTCACCCGTCGCCTGCACCAGGTGTCCGATGCCGTTCATGCCACGATTGTTCCGGGCCATGAGTACGTGAGCTTGACGGCATGTATTGGTGGCGTTCGCATTCATGGCGAGACGGTCGATGAGGGAGTTGGCCGCGCTGTCCAGTTATTGAGCCGCGCTAAGGCAAAAGCCGGTACGGTCGTGACCGACGCCGATTCCATCGAAGCCTTCCAAAGCGAAAAGCCTTTGGTGCTTATTGTCGATGACTCCGACATGAACCGAGCCATTCTCAACGAGATGCTCAAGGACGAGTATTGCATCCTCGAGGCCGACAACGGTCGTACGGCGCTCGACATGGTCGACCGCTATGGCGATGAGTTGTCGCTCGTGCTGCTGGATATTGTCATGCCGGGCATAAGCGGCTTTGAGGTGTTGGCCGATCTGTCGCGCTGATCGGGTATCGACAATCTGCCTTTCATCATGATTTCGAGCGAAGATTCCGATGATATGGTTCTGCGCGCGTACGAGCTGGGCGCCTCGGACTATATCAACCGCCCGTTTGACTCCCGTGTCGTGCGCCGCCGTGTAAGCAACACCATCCGCCTATACGCCAAACAGCGCCGCCTGACGAGTCTGCTGTCCCAGCAGTACAACGAGCGCGTCAAGAACAGTCGCATGCTCATCGACATCATGGCCGGCGTCATGGAGCTTCGCAACGGCGAGAGCGGCAGGCACGTTACGAACATCGAGAAGCTGACCGAGCTGCTGCTTGGCTGTCTGGTCCAGCGTAGCGGCACGATCTCCCTCGACAATGAGGAACGCTCCACGATTGCCTTGGCTTCGGCGCTGCACGATATCGGCAAGATGTCGATTGACGATGCGATTCTCAACAAACCCGGGCGCCTTACGCCCGAGGAGTTCGAGATTATGAAGACGCATACCACGATGGGCGCCGACATGTTGCTTGAGCTGGGCCGCCATCACGTCGGCAATGCGCTTATGGAATATGCGTACCAGATTGCGCGTTGGCATCACGAGCGCTGGGACGGCAAGGGCTATCCCGATGGCCTTAAGGGCGACGAGATTCCCATTGCCGCGCAGGTGGTCTCGGTGGCCGACGTGTATGATGCGCTGACGAGCGTGCGCGTGTACAAGGACGCTATCCCGCACAAGGAGGCGATCCAGATGATCCTGGACGGTAAGTGCGGTACCTTTAACCCACTGTTGCTCGACTGCCTGCTCGAGGTACAAGACCGTATTGCCGAGACGTTGGCACGCCCCGCCGACGTTGTCGCGTTTCCCACGATTTAGTTTGAACAAAGGAGTTTTTAATCCATGATTTCCATGCGTGAGGCGTATGAGAAGATCGGCGCTAATTATGATGACGCGTGCGCTCGGCTGATGGGCGAGGAAATGCTTGCCCGCTTTGCCCTCAAGTTTTTGGATGACGAGAGCATGGACAAGCTGGAGGCCGCCATGGCGGCAGGAGACGCCGAAGGTGCGTTTATGGCAGCGCACACGCTCAAGGGCGTGAGCCAGAACCTGGGATTCGATAATCTGTACGAGCCGGCGGTCGTGGTGACCGAAGCGCTGCGCGGTGCCGATGCCGTTGACGGCGCCCGCGAGGGGATGCATGCGCTGCAGCAGCAATATGCGGCGACGATGTCGGCCCTGCGCGAAGCGGCCGAATAAGAGCTTGCGTGCTTTGATGACAATGAGAGTGGATAATCTCCCGTTTTAGGCTCGGTGGTGGCCTCAAAGTGGGAGATTATCCACTCTCGTTCGATACGTGTCCAAAAATCCACTCTCACCCCTTCCGATTAGTGAATGGCCTATGCGCACTGGCGGGGCTTTCCGTATGCAATCTATATCGTTGTTCGATAAACTGTTCGAATAACGATAGAGTCGATGAGGGTGAGTGTATGTCCAACAGCGTTCAGCGTATGGCCAAGGCGGGCGAAAATATCAGGAAGCTTGGTTTTTGCATGGCAGCCGTTTTTGCAGGGATGCTCGTCGCTTTTGCCGCGTTGGTTGTTTACGTGATTTGGTATGCGGTTGAAAACGTTGCTTCTGTCGATTCTTTTGGTGTCGTGACGCTTCTCAATGGCGGGTGCATCGTTATCCCAAGCGGACTGTGCCTGGCACTCGTTGTGGGTATTTCGCTTGTCGTTTTGTGCGGGATCAGCCGTAACATCTCGCGGGGCGTCTCGCCCTTTACCAGGGCACATGTGCGGCTTATCCGTGTTCTTGCACTTGCCTTTGCTGTTAACACTGCGGTTTCGTTTGTTGGTGCCTATGGATCGGTCAATCTCACCATTGGCGGACTGGAGCTTTACATCGTGCCTCATTCCTTCGTTATTGAGATTTGCCAAGGCGCTACCTTTGATGCGGGGTCGTTTATCGGCGCAGTTGTCTGCTTGTTTATCTCGGCGATCTGGAGTTATGCCTCGCTGCTCCAAGAGCAGTCTGACGAGCTTGTGTAGGAGGAAACATGAGCTATCTCATCATCGAGCTTGAGACGCAGCTGCTTAAGACCGGAAAGACCAGCGCTGATCTGATTCGGGCGACGGGGCATACTCCGGCTAATATTTCAAAGCTTAGAAACGGAAAGATAAAAGCTATTCGCCTAAAGACGCTTCTTGATATCTGTGATGAGCTTGATTGTCAACCGGGAGATATTATTCAGCGCGTGAGCGAGAAAGAGCTTGAGGAGCTTATTGTCGAGCGCGCAAAAAATGTCGTGAGACAGATGCGGGACGGCGGAGGCAATGAGGTATCGCTTCCGACGTCAGTCTTCGCTGTCGATTTGAGTGACGAGTAGCTTAAGGCAAACAACTAAAACGAAGTATCAGCGTGAAGGGACCCGTGTCTAACACGGGTCCCTTCTTTTAGATTATCTTGACAAATATGAGTTATCGAAAAACAATAACAACCATGGAAAACGATAAAGGAAAGAAGGAACGATATGAGCGGTTTTTCTATCAAGCAGAACGGGGGTCCAATGAACGCATCAGCGATAAAGCTATCAAAAGTTTCAAAACGCTACGGAAAACGGCACGTTTTGCATGACGTTTCCTTCGAGGTGCATCAGTCTGAGCTCTGTGCCCTTGTCGGTGCAAACGGTGCGGGCAAAAGCACGCTTATTAAAATCGTCTTGGGCCTCTGCGAGCCATCTTCGGGGAGCGTGGAGCTCTTTGGAGGCAAATCAAAAAGAGAGCTTGGCCTGATGCGGACGCGTGTCGGCTATGTGCCAGATTCCAGCGGAGCATATCAATCTCTCAGCGCGGTTGAGAATCTTCAAATCCGATGTGCGGAATGGGGGCTTGATGAGAAACGTGAGGTTCCTCGCGTCTTGGGCCTAGTTGGGCTGGACGTCGATGAGAAAAGGAGCGTGAGCAGTTTTTCTCTGGGAATGAAGCGGCGACTTGATATAGCTACGGCTTTGTTGGGTGACACTGATCTGCTTATTTTTGATGAGCCAGCAAATGGGTTGGACCCGCTGGGCATCGAGAGCATATGGGCTCTTATCGGTCGATTGAATCGAGAACAGGGTAAGACCATGCTCATCTCTAGCCATGATTTGGATGAGTTGGCATCAGTTGCAACAAGTTGCGTGTTTATTCATGACGGCGAACTGCTGAAAATGGAACCGATGGACGTCATAAGGGATGAGGCATCGTCCCTAAAAGAGTATTACAGGCGCTTGATGAAGGCGGTCTCGCTATGAAGCGGGCGATCCATCCCATAAAGGCAGATATGATGCGTTTGCACAGGATATTTCCGGCGAAGTTTGGTCTTGCGCTTATGCTGGCGTTCGGCCTTCTCTTCGGCATCTTTCTAAAAAACGGAACAACGTTGCTCGCCTTTGGTAATAGCGTTTTTGGGGAGGATATTGGCTTCTGCTGGAATGTAATCGATCCTTCTGCACCCGATGAGTCCCTTGTGCGTAGCGCCTTTGCCGGCACATCTCTGCTTGTGCCGCTCATCGTTTGCCTGGTAATTCTACAGGAGCGTGGCTATGAAGAGGGCTGCCGAATTTCTTTGGCAAGAGGTCTCAACCGCTTTTATGGGGCTCTAGCCCATGCATTTTCGTCTGCTTTAATAATTGGCGCAGCATATAGTGCGCTTTGCCTTCTTCTTTTTGCAATAGCCATAATACGTGGAGGGCATAACTACTCGCACGACATGCTAACTGTATTTTTGCCTGCAATGATAGTCAACGCCGTATTGGTGATATCGGTTGCGTTGGAGACGACGACCATCTATCGGATTACAAGCAGCGCCGTATTTAGCGGGGCTGTGGTAATAATCGGATTTGTCATGAGCTTGACGCTCTACGGAACTTACCTTCAGACGCCCATACCGTCCTTGCGATGGATCTTCTTTCTTCCGGGGCCGTACCTTGGAGTCGGATGTGCCCTTGGGTATAGCGATATGGGGCAGCTGACACTTCTGGGATATGGCGCGGCAGCCAGCTGTCTATCGGTATTGATTTACGCTCTCGTGAGCTTTCGTGCTGGGGGTGTGCTCAATGGCTCGTCAGATTAAAAGACTTCTCCAGTCAGAATTGAAGCATGTGAGCAAATGGGCGTACGCCTTAATCTTGGTAATTTATGCGTGCATGGTGGTATTGCAGCTTAATTCTTTCCCGATGTGGTTCTGTAGCCTCCGTGAGAACAGTTTCTTGGGCTTTTTCCCAGACCCGACGCTCCGGCTGTCGGCAGAGGATGTCCTTCTATTTGGTAATGCAGAGGTTTTTCGTGGGCTGCTGTTCAACGTAGCCCCGTTGGCTCATGCATTGTTCTTTCCGTTCATCGCGGCTTGTATTGTGCCGCGCTTTGTCAGTTCGGGCTTTATTGAGGAACCGTGGGGGTTGTCGGAGGCTCGGGGTGGGAAGCGTGTGTGCGCTATCGTTGCGCGAGTGGTGCTGTCTTCTTTTGCCCTTTTGGGCGCGTTTATCCTGTCGAGTGTCGTTTTGTACTGTCTTAACTGCGTAATCGTTTTGGATGCTTGGCAGTATTTCAACCTGAATATTTTTTGCTATCGACTTCTTCTGGCGAGTGTCGTCTGCCTTGCATACGTGGTCTCTTGCGTGATCGTTGTTTCCTATTTTGGGTCCGGCTTCGGTCCGATTGGCATGCTGTTGCTTGTCAATGTTGTAGCGATCTACATACAGCTCGGGGCCAATTCCATGCTTCCGCTTCCAGCCTCGATGCTCATGTGGATTTGTGGCGTGACCCCGTTGGGGAATGGTCAATGCATCTCGATTTTAATTGACTGCCTAATCAACGTAGCAAGCGTGTTTACCATTTGCTTTACCGTAGACCGATTGCGGTCGAGATTTCTTTGATTGTTTGTGAGGGATAATCATACCGAGCATACCAAATACAGGGGGGCGGGCACCGTGGCTGGTGTCCGCCCCCCCGCTGGCTTAGGAGGCTTTAACTTGTGTGGCTTGCGAGCTAGCGTGCCTGCTTAACCTTTGCTGCTGCTTCGACAAACGACTTCCACAGGTTAAAGTCGGTCTCGAGTGTCTTCCATGTGTACTCAGGGTGCCATTGCACGCCCAGACAGAACGGCTGGCCTTCGACTTCGATGCACTCGGGAACGCCGTCGGTTGCTTTGGCGACCAAGCGCGTGCTTTTACCCAGACGGTCGACGCAGCAGTGGTGTGCGGAGTTGGTCTGGATTAGCCTGTGCCCGCCAACCGTGCGTTCCAGCAGCGAGCCCGGCACGACCTCGACGGGGTGCACGGGATCGTTGAGCACGTGGGTGTGACGCCACTGCGTGCGACCCTCGCGCGCACCCAGGCTCGGCACGTCCATGCACAGGGTGCCGCCAGTGGCGACATTGAGCAACTGCGTGCCGCGGCAGGTGGTAAAGAGCGGCTTTTTGGCGCGGAGCACCTCGCCGACCAGCTTAAACTCAAAGCTATCGCGGATCTCGCAGCAGAGGGTGGGGTCGTAGGGTCGATCATCGCCCCAACGTTTGGGATTGACATCGGGGCCGCCGGGAATGGCGATGCCGTCGGCGATATCGACGTAATGACGGATAACATCAATATCTTCGGTGATGGCCATCTGCAGCGGCAGGCCGCCGGCGGCAAGAATGGCGTCGACAAAGACGCTCGCAATCTCCTCGTTGGGGGAGAGCGTCTCGCTTAAAAACGGCTTTGCATCTTCCCAACGTGGCGCGACGAGGATGAGTGGGCGGTCGGCGGGGGCGACGTCGACGTGCGGGGTGTATGACGATGAAGTGCGAGTTCCGATCATGGTTGCGGCTTTCGAATCCGGGTGGACATGGCACAGGGGTGGCGCGGGGCAAACGTTACTGATGAATTTGCCCGCGTGGCAATTGGGTTAGTGGCCCTTGATGGAGTTGAGGAAGTCCTGGGCGCGCTTGGTCTGGGGATGGTCGAAGAACTCGTCGGGTGTGCCGGTTTCCACGATCTGGCCGTCGGCCATAAACACGACGCGATCGGCAACGCGGCGGGCGAAGTTCATCTCGTGCGTGATGACGATCATCGTCATGCCCTGCTGCGCCAAGCGCACCATGACCTCGAGCACCTCGTTGATCATTTCGGGATCGAGGGCGCTTGTGGGCTCGTCAAAGAGCATGGCCTTGGGTTGCATGGCAAGCGAGCGGGCGATGGCCACGCGCTGCTGCTGGCCGCCCGAGAGCTGTGCGGGCACCTTATCGGCCTGCTCGGCCACGCCCACGCGGCCCAGCAGGTCCATGGCGCGCTCACGGGCCTCGTCCTTGGAGACGCCCAGCACATCGACCGGCCCCAGCATGACGTTCTGCAGTACGGTCATATGTGCGAACAGGTTGAACTGCTGAAACACCATGCCCAGTTCGGCGCGCATGCGGGCAAGATCCTTGCCTTCCTGCGGCAGGGGCTCACCCTCGATGAGGATCTCGCCCGAGTCGATGGTTTCCAGGCGGTTGATGGTGCGGCACATGGTCGACTTGCCCGAGCCCGAGGGACCGATCACAACGACGACCTCGCCGCGGTCGACCGAGAGATTGATGTCGTTGAGGACGTGCAGGTCGCCATAGTGCTTATCGACGTGCCTGAGCTCGATCAGCGGCTGATTGCCGGTAGAAGAAGTGCTCTGTGCCATGGTGCTCGGCTCCTTGTGACTCGAAATGGTAAAGCGTTAGCGGATGATGGTCGCGCCGGTCTTGTGCGAAACGTAGACAGCGGCCTTGTTGATCGCGACGTTGATGAGGATGTAGATGACCGCGATAACCAGGTAGACCGACACGAGGGCGTCGTAGTTGGTAATGAGCACGCGGGCGTTTTGCATGAGGTCGGGGTAGCTCACCACATAGGCGACGGTGGTGTCTTTGACTACGACCACAAGCTGCGAAATCAACGACGGAATGATAAACCGAATGGCCTGCGGCAACACGATTTTAAAGGTGATTTTAGCCTTGGAGAGACCGAGCGCCTGGGCGGCTTCGACCTGGCCGCGCGGCACGGCGTTAACGCCGGCACGGAAGATCTCGGCAAGTACGCCGGCTGCGGCGAGCGCGACGGGAAGCGTGAGCATCCAAAACGACGGCAGCGCGATCTTGTACTGGGGCAGCACCAAAAAGAAGAAGTAGATGAACAGCAGGCTCGGTACGCCACGGAAGAAATCGGTGAGCACGCGGCAGACCAGCTGCAGCGGCTTAATGTCGCTCGTGCGGCCGAGCATAAGGGCCAGGCCCAGCACCAGCGCAATGACACCGGCGGTGAGTGCGACTTTAACGGTGCCCTCAAAGCCGGCAAGCAAGAACTTCCAGGTGGTTAAGTGCGTAAAGAAATACCAATAGTGGACCGAAAGCTGGCCGGTCACATAAAAGCGCTGCAGTACCAGGACGGCGAGCGCGGCGACGGCAACAAGCGAGATGGCGGTGCCGATGCGAATCTTGGCGCGCATCTTGGGGCCGGGAGCCTCGTAGAGCGCATCGCGCATGGTAAGCGCGGAGGTGGAGTGCTTGCTCATCGGAGGATCCTCACCTTCTTATCGATGTAGTTGCCAATGTGGCTCACCACAAAGGCCGTGCCCAGGTAGCCGAGCGCCGAGATAAAGAACGCGGCGACGCCGCCGAGCGAGCGCGTGTTGATGTAGCTCACCACGCCAGTGAGCTCCTGCGGTTTAAGCGGCACCTGACTGCCGAGCGCGGTGGTAAGCATGACGGCGATAAAGAGGTTGGTCATGGGCAGTACGCTCGAGCGCAGCGCCTGCGGAATCACGATCTTGGCGAGGATACGGCTGAAGCTCATGCCGAGCGAGCGGGCGGCTTCCACCTGGCCGACGCCGACGGTGTTGATGCCACTCATAAAGTTCTCGGAGCCAAAGGCCGAGCCCAAAAAGACCGTGGCGACGATAACGCAGGTGCGGTAGGGCAGGACGACCTTGAGCGGTGG
This sequence comes from uncultured Collinsella sp., assembly GCA_902467875.1. GTDB lineage: Bacteria > Actinomycetota > Coriobacteriia > Coriobacteriales > Coriobacteriaceae > Collinsella. Next base: position 13,088 of record CABQWP010000010.1, read on the forward strand.
CAGTGCGTAGACGACGATGATGAGCAGCGCGATGCCGGGGATGTTACGGAAGACCTGGACATACAGGTCGCCAAAGATGCGCAGCGGCTTGAGCGGCGACACGCGCATCACAGTGACGGCGACGGCCAGCACCATGGCGATGGCAAACGACTCAAGCGTCATGCCCCAGGTTGCTAGCAGCGCGTCGATATAGTTCTGGCCATAGAGCGACCAGAGCTCGGAGAGACTCATGCGGACCTCCCGCCGATAAGGAAAGGGGCTCCCGTGTGTACGGAAGCCCCGACAACTCAGTGAGGAAACAGTTTACCGCAATAAAGCGCATCATGCGTTTCCATATGGTTTCGTTGCGGCCGTTACCAGGCTCGCTGCCTAGGCGCCGATCTCGGGCAGCTCGGGAACATTGGTGTCGCCCGTACGGTCACCGATGCAGATCTGCCACAGCTCAGTCCAGGTGCCGTCGTCCTCGATCTTCTTAAGGAAGTCGTTGACAAAGGCGACGCCGTCGGAATCGAGCGGCAGGCCGATGCCATAGGGCTCCTTGCTGCCGAAGGGCTTGCCGGCGATCTTGTACTTACCGGGCTCGCGGACCAGGGCGCTCTGCTGCATGTTGTTATCGATGACATAGGCGTCAACGCGACCCTGCTGGAGTGCCTGACGGGCCTCCTCGTCGGTCTTGAACTCCTGCTGGCTGGCCTTGGGGGCGAACTCCTCCAGGATGGCGGGGCCGTTGGAGCCGGACTGGACAGCGACGTTCTTATCGGCCAGGTCGTCGACGCTCTTGATGTCGTCGTTGTCGGCGAGCACCAGGATGGCCTGCTGAGTGTAGTAGTAGGGGCCGGCAAAGGAGACGAGCTTCTTGCGCTCGTCAGTGATGGTGTAGGTGGCAAAGACGGCGTCGACCTGGCCGTTCTGCAGGACGGACTCGCGCGTGTCCGAGGTCACCTGGGTGATCTCGACCTTGTTCTCGCCCAGAATGTAGTTGGACAGGAGCTGTGCGATACCGGCGTCGAATCCGCGGGTCTGACCGTCTTTCTCGTTGAGGAGGGAGAAGAGCGTGGAGGTCTGAACGCCGCCGATCTTAAAGACGCCGGCATCCTTGACGGCCGTCGCCCAGGTGCTGGCGGCGATGGCGTCGTCATCGGCCTTGGGGCCGTTGTCGACGAGCTTGTCGAATGCCTTAGCGTCGAGCGTGGTGGAAGCCTCGGTATCATTGGAGCTCTTGGAGGAGCCGGCGGCGGAACCCTTGTCGGCCTCGGCGCTGGTGTCGGAGCAGCCGGCAAGACCAAGGCCGGCGACGGTTGCGAAGGTGGCGGCAACGAAGCCGCGGCGGTCGAGAACGACCTGCTGGGAGAGGTTCTTGCTCATAGTAGAACACCTTTCTCAATAAAATCCCTAGCGGTTGAGTAGAGTTATACCCTATTGCGCTCAGACGGGTCAACACGAAATAACTCAGAAACATACTTACCTTATGGGTAATTCTACCTACCAAAAAGGGACAGGTTTATTTTGACAGGTTTTACCTGGGAAAACGTCGATTATTACAGCTGAGATAGCGTTTTGCGGACGGCATGATCGCTCGCGGCGGCATGCCTTGCTGCTTTGTCTCAATCTGTAACAGTTAGACGGAAATTCGGGCCATAGATGTTACAGGTTAAGATAATCGCGTCGCGAAAATAAAAACCTCCGCAGGGGTGCTTTCCTTGCGGAGGTTTTCTTACTCGTTCAGCAAGCGTACGGCTTCGGCAGCCATATTCTCGACCGTCATGCCGTTCTGAGCGAGCAGCTCGTTGGGGTCGTAGCGGTCGGGGAAGCCCTTGGCGATGCCGAAGGTGCGCGTGCGCAACGGCGTGCATGCCAGATAGCACGCGACGCGCTCGCCCCAGCCACCGTCCAAGATGCCGTCCTCGAGGGTGACGACAACGCGATGCTCGGCGGCAAGGCTATCGAGGAACTCGCGGTCGAGCTCGGTTGCAAAGCGCGGGTTGACGAGCGTGGCCTCGATGCCGTACTCGGCAGCCAAGCGGTTTGCCACGCGCTCGCCCAGCTCAAAGAAATCGCCAAGCGCGAGCACGGCAACGTCGCGACCCCGGCGCACCACGTTGTAGCGAACGGCGCTGTAGTCGGTGTCTTCGGCGGGCGCCAGATCGGGACGGCTCACCAGGCCGATGCCCGGTACGCGAATCGCCGCGGGATGCTCGCGGTGGTCGAGCGACCAGCTCAGCATGGACAGATATTCCTCCATGCAGGCCGGCGCTAGGTAGCGCATGTTGGGAAGTCCACCCAGCATGGAAATATCAAAGAACGAAAGGTGCGTCTCGGACGTGGTGCCAAAGATTGACGCACCAAACACCAAAATGGTTGCCGGGGCGTCGTTGAGGCACAGGTCGTGCCACAGCTCGTCGTAAGCGCGCTGCAAAAACGTGCCGTACACACCAAAGACTGGCTTGGCGCCCGAGCGCGCAAGCGCGGTGGCAAAGGTCACGGCGTGCTCCTCGGCAATGCCCACATCGACGAACTGTTTGCCGGCGGCAGCGCGAAGCTCGGGTGTAAAGCCCATGATGTAGGGCGTGGCGGCCGTGATGCCCACGACCTGCGAATCGCGCTCGATGGCGGCGCTGAGCGCCTCGCCCGTAATGTCGGCATAGGTGCGCGGCGCAGGCTCGCTCGGATGGCCCGGGCAGAGCTTGCGTCCAGTTGCCATGTCAAACGGACCCACGTGATGCCAGCGTTCGGGGTCGTTCTGGGCTGGCTCAAAGCCCTTGCCCTTGGCGGTGGAGACGTGCAGCACGATGGGATGATCGATATTGCGCAGTTCCTGCAACGCGTCGACGAGGGCCAACACGTCGTTACCGGCGTCCAGATAGCGGTAGTCGAGCCCCATCGCGCGGAAAACGTTGCGCTCACAGGTACCGTTGCTGGCTCGCAGCTCGGCCAGATTGCGATACAGGCCACCGTGGTTTTCGGCGATGGACTGGTCGTTATCGTTGACGATGATAATCAGGTTGCTGTCGAGATCGGCGGCATTGTTGAAGCCCTCAAACGCCAGGCCGCCCGAAAGCGAACCGTCGCCAATGATGGCGATGACGTTGTATGCATCGCCCGCCAGGTCACGAGCGTGCGCCAGGCCGCAGCCCAGGCTCACCGACGTGGAGGTATGGCCCATGGCGAACAGGTCGTGCTCGGACTCGTCGGGATTGGCAAAGCCAGAAGCCTCGCCATAGCGTGCCGGGTCGATATAAGTGTACGTGCGCCCCGTCAGCGCTTTGTGGGCGTAGGTCTGGTGCGAAACGTCAAAGACAATCTTGTCGATGGGGGAGTTAAACACGCGATGAAGCGCAACCGTAAGCTCAACGACGCCCAGGTTGGGGGCAACGTGCCCGCCGACGGCGGCGGAGCTTTCGAGGATTGCCTGGCGAATCTCGTCGCAGAGCTGCGGGAGCTCGGCACGATTGAGAGCCTTGACGTCCTCGGGCGTTGTCGTTTGCGTAAGCAGCATCGTTGTGGGTTACTCCATGCGAATCGAGCGCCGGCGCTCCCTCGGCCGGCACAATTGCACAAAACAGTCTCGCACATTTTGGCGTTTGATATGTGACGGCGGCGCGGTAATTCGCCAACTGGCGGGGCAAAACGTTTTGTCCGATGCCATACTGATAGATTCGATGATGATTTATTCAATGCGTGCAGGCCGTGGCTTGCCGCCGTGAGCCGCTGGAAGGAGGCAGCATGTCCGGTGCCGTTCGTGCCGAGAAAATCGCGCACGAGGTCGACTATGCCGCCCGCCAGCTCGCCCAGGCGGGCCGTCTGGACCTGACGCGCGAGTTTATCCAGCATGGCGATGTGACGGTCTATGCACATGTGACCTCGGTGGCGCGGGCAAGTCTGTCCTTTGCCGAGCGCCTGGGCCGCGTCGGTGTCTCGGTCGACCGCGCCTCGTTGCTGCGCGGGGCCCTGCTGCACGATTACTTTCTCTATGACTGGCACGATCCCGACCCAAGCCATCGGCTGCATGGCTTTCGCCACCCGTTTTTTGCCCTGACGCGTGCCGAGGAAGATTTTGAGCTGACGCCGCGCGAGCGGAACATTATCGCGCGCCATATGTTTCCGCTGGTGCCGGTGCCGCCGATGTGTCGTGAGGCTTGGATTGTGTGTCTGGCGGATAAATGGTGCGCGCTGCGCGAGACGGTCGCCGGTCGTCTGCGGCGCAAGGACGAGGCGGACGATGGCGTGAGCAGCGAATCGAGCGAGAAGAGGAGAGGGTAGACGGTGGGGACCGCGATCGACATGGCATTTGGCGGCGCGACGCTTGCCACCTGCCCACTCTCGGCACTGGTGCTCTCGTTTGCCTTTTACGGGTTTTGCGGCTGGGCATGGGAATCGACAGTCTGCGCCATGCTCAACCACGGACGCTTTGCCAACAGCGGCTTTTTGCTGGGGCCGTGCTGCCCCATCTATGGCGCGGGCGGCATTGCCTGCTGGCTGCTGTTGCGTGGGATTCCGGATGCCTCGAGCCAGTTTGTCGCTGCGGCGCTTGTGTGCAGCGTGATTGAGTACAGCGTAGGCGTGCTGCTGGAAAAAACAACGGGGGCTCGCTTTTGGGACTATTCGCACCTGCCGTTTAACCTGCATGGGCGCATCTGCCTGTACTGGGCCTGCGCGTTTGGTCTGGGTGCGTTGTGCATTTGTCGCGTGGTGGAGCCTGCATTGCTGGGGCTGCTTGGCCATCTGCCGGTGCTGATTGTGCGGCTGTCCGCCTTTATCGTCGCGGTCGCGATGATGGTCGACGCGGTGTGCTCGTTGGCGAGCTGGCGGCGTCTGTCCGATCAGTTGGAGCGCGTCCGGGCCGACCTTGCCGACCGCATCAACGAGTCGCTTGCCGATGCGTCTGACTCCATGCTCGAACGTATTCCCGATTCGGCGATCGACTCGGTGGCACAGACGCATATCCGCAGCCGTGCCGTTAACGCGTGGCTGGCGGAGCTGGGCGACGCGACGCTCGATGCCCTGCGCGAGAAGGCTTCGATGCCGACGTTTATCTCGGATGGTGCTCGCGGCCTGGCGCTCGCTGCCCGCCGCGTGGCCGATGCCGCGCCGAGCATGCCGCGTCCGCCGCTCAGCCGTCGCCTTGCCGGTAAGCGCATGAGCCGTCCGGTACCGAGCGTGTCACTCAGTCGTCGTGACCTGCGCTTTTTCAATGCCTTCCCGCGTCTGCGCATCAATCGCTACGAAGGTGTCATTCGAGCTACCGACCTCCGCGACCGAGCCCGCGAGCTGTTCCGCCACTAGCCGGGACGGGCGCGCTCACGGCTTCCTTGCTCGCGTATTTCCCGTTCGTTTCGCGTCCGTTGCCGCGCCGTTTCCAAGATTGCGGCACCGTTTCCATTCGACAACGCAGCGTTTAACAACGCCGCATCTGGTCTACACCAGTTGTCCCTCGGCCGCATTATGGGCGCCGACAACGTTCATACGACCAAGGGAGAGCGAATGTACGATACGGGTTCGACAACGTTTATGCTCATCTGCACCATGCTCGTTTTTTTAATGACACCGGGTCTGGCGTTTTTCTATGGCGGCCTGTCCAGGCGCAAAAATGTCATCAACACCATGCTCATGTGCTTTGGCGCCATTGGTCTGGTTGGTGTGCTGTGGATTGTTGCCGGCTGGTCTCTGGCCTATGGCGGCGACGGTTCGAGTCCGTTTATTGGAGGCCTTGACCAGCTGCTGTGCCTGCCGGTGCTCAACCAGGTGCTGCAGGCGGCCGAGGGCAACGCCGCGGACGGCGCCGCCTACCCCCAGATCATCAACATCGCCTTCCAGATGGCATTTGCCATGATCACGGCTGCTATCGTCACGGGCAGCCTGGCCGGCCGCGTCAAGTTTGGTGCCATGACGGCCTTCCTGGGCATTTGGCTGCTCGCGGTCTATGTGCCGCTCGCCCACATGGTCTGGGGCGGCGAGGGCTCCTTTATCGGCGACATCATCGGCGCGCTCGACTTTGCCGGCGGCGACGTAGTACACATTTCGTCCGGTCTCACGGGCCTGATTCTCTGCTTAATGCTCGGCCGTCGTCGTGGCTTTGGCATGGTGAGCTATCGTCCGCATAACGTGCCGTTTGTGGCGCTGGGCGCCGGTCTGCTTTGGTTTGGCTGGTTTGGCTTTAACGGCGGCAGCGAGTTTAAGGCCGATGCCGTGGCGGCACTCGCCATCCTCAACACTGTGACGGCCAGCGCGGCGGGCATGGTCTCGTGGCTTGCCGTCGAGCGCGTGCACACCGGTCGCCCCACGCTGGTGGGCGCCAGCACCGGTCTGGTTGCGGGCCTTGTGGTGGTCACGCCGGGTGCGGGCTTTGTCGAGCCGTGGGCGGCGCTGGTCATGGGCCTGATCGTCTCGCCTGTCTGCTACCTGGCCATCAGCCATCTTAAGACCAAGTTTGGCTACGACGATGCGCTCGACGCGTTCGGTTGCCACGGCATCGGCGGCATCTTGGGCGGCGTGCTCACGGGCCTGTTCTGTGTGCCGGAGCTCTCGTGGACCGGTAAGGGTGGCCTGTTCTACACGGGCGACGTGTCGCTGCTCGTCTCGCAGATTTTGGGCATTGTGGTGACGGTCGCTATTGTACTGGTGCTCGACTTGGTGATCGCCGCGGTGGTCAAGGCGCTGTTCCACGGCAGCCTGCGCGTGGACGAGGCCGACGAGGCGCTGGGCCTGGATGCGAGTCAGCACGGCGAGAGCGCGTATCCCTCCTTCTCGGGACTCGATTAGCAGCTTCCCCAGGCTCCGCACCTCGCCGTTCAATCGTCGCGCGGCTTTCCCAGGCACCCGAGATTGCCCCTCAAACCGTCGCTTGCGTACCGAAGTACGCGGCGCTCCTCTTTCGGGGCAATCTCGGGCACCTCGAAAACCCGCGTCATTGAATGGCAATTCATTTCTTTATTAAAGAGAGGAATTCATTATGAAAAAGATTACGGCTATCGTGCGCCAGGAAAAGCTTGAGGTTCTTAAAGACGCGCTGTTTGCTGCCGATGTTCGTGGCATGACTATTAACCAAGTGCAGGGCTGCGGCGCACAGCATGGCTGGAAGGAATACGTACGCGGCAACGAGCTGCTTGTCAACATGATCCCTAAGGTACAGTTCACCCTTATTTGCGCCGACGAGTATGTCGACGGCATTGTCGAAATTATCTGCAACGCCGCACGCACCGGAGCCGTCGGCGATGGCAAGATCTGGGTCGAGCCGGTCGAGGAAGTTATCCGCATCCGCACCGGCGAACACGGCCCCGCTGCGGTGTAGGACAATCTTTCGCCTGACGGGCGTGCCTCTCTTGGGGCGCGCCCGTTCTCGTCTACAATATCGTGCAGACGAAGGAGAGGCACGCCCATGATCAAGATGTTTGCGAGTGACTTAGACGGAACGCTGCTGAACGCCCTGCACGAGGCAGATGGGACCATCCGCCGTGCCATTCGTGAGCTGACCGAGGTTGGCTTGCATGTGGTTCCCGCGACCGGGCGCTCGACGTTGCCAATCGGCGAGCATGGCTTCACGGGGCTGGCGCTCGATGCCTGCTGCTCCAATGGGTCCATCGTGCGCGACAGTCATGGCGAGGTGCTCAAGACCTGGACCATCGATCCGCAGATCACCGAGGAACTGCTCAAGGAGTTTCCGGACATTTGCTTTGATTGCTCCACGCCCGACGGCATGTTCTCGAGCGGTTCGTTCGAGATGCACCAGGCGGGTTTTAAGAAGGACAGCCCTATCAAGCGCATCGTGATGCGCGGCATGCGCGCGCGTGGCGGCTATCACGAGGAGCAGTATTTCGACCAGTCGATCGGTGACATCCTGCGCCACGATGTGTGCAAGATCAACTGCCGCGTGACCTCGCCCGAGCTGGAGCGCGACCTTAAGGCATATTTGGCCGAGCGATCGGACCGCGTGGTCAACGCGCCGTTCGATCCGGTGATGTTCGAGATCACGGACGTGGCGTGCAACAAGGGCGAGAGTGTGGCCTGGCTGGCGGGCTACTACGGTATTGCCGAGGACGAGGTCGCGGTTTACGGCGACGGCGGCAACGACATCGCCATGCTCAAGCGTTTCCGTCACAGCTATGCCACCAAGAATGGCAGTGACGCGGCCAAGGCCGCCGCGAGCGCGACCGTCGGCAGCTGCATGGTCCACGCCGTCCCCAAACACATGCTCGCCACCATGCATAAGCAGAACTCCCGCACCGTCATCGAATAATGTGGCAAAGGGATAGTCCCTTTGTCACATTCCAAATATTGCCTTTACGTGTTGATGCACACGGTGTGCAATAATACTCGCACTGTGCAATAGCGCACAGGCTGAGTAACAAGGAGGACGCTTGTCCCAGCTCGAGAAATGCGATCGCCGGTCCCTTCGCTCGCAGCGTGCCCTTCGCCAGGCACTTGCCAGCGAGCTTGCCGAAAGCGGCGACCTTTCGCGCATTAATGTCGCGTCGCTCACCGAGCGCGCTGGCCTAACGCGCCGCACGTTCTATTCGCACTACCGCGATATTCCCGACTTTATCAATCAAATCGAGGACGGCTTGCTGGCCGAGATCCGTGAGCGCATTGAGCTCATCACCGCAGCTCAGCTTCCTGATCTCTATCACAACATCGATGAGCTCGAGCCGGCGCCCGGTTCGGTTGAGCTGCTGCGTTATCTTGCGGCCAACCGCGACTTAATCGGTGCGCTGCTGGGCCCGGGCGGCGATCAGGCCTTCATTAAAAGGATTATCGATACCGCGCGTGAGGCTGTGGTGCCGCGTGCGCAGACGGGCATTTTGGGCCTGGCGCTGGGCACGTTCTTTGACTACTACGTTACCTACGTCGTGAGTGCCGAGGTCGGCCTGATTCAGCGCTGGTTTGAGCGTGGGCTCACCGAATCGCCCGAGGCCATGGCGCGCATTATGACGGTGCTCGCTTTTGTGCGCCCTGGTGACCTGTATGGCCAACCCATCGATATCAACGTGCCGGAATACGGCATGAAGCTATTGAACTTGCAGCTCGAGGACGCGGCCGACACCGCCGCAACCGTCGAGTCCAACAACTAAGAGGAGAGACAGATGAGCAAACTCGTCGAGGGCATCAAGGACCGTATGGTCGCTGCCGCGCGTGAGGCTGCACCCGCCGTGGTGGATGCCGCGCAGAAGGCCGCGACCGCGGCCGCCGAGAAAGTTGCCGAGGCAGTTGCCGATGCCAAGAACGCGACAGGGGAGACGTTCGTCGCTAGCGAGCCCGCCACCGCCGCCGAGCCCGTAGCCGCCACCGCCGCCCACGCCCCCGAAGGCGCGATCTTCAACCCCGAGAACGCTCGTGGCAACCTGCACCTGGGCATCGACGTGGGCTCCACCACCGTTAAGCTCGCCGTGCTCAACGACGACAACCAAATCGTTTACGCCAAGTACCAGCGCCACCACACCGACGTCCGCGCTTGCGCCCGCGACCTGTTCGAGGGCGCTGCGACCGTGCTGCCGACGGCCCAGATGACCTGCGCCATTACCGGCTCGGGCGGCCTGCTGCTGTCCCAGTGGCTCGACCTGGAGTTTGTCCAAGAGGTCATTGCCAGCAAGCGCGCTGTCGAGACCCTCATCCCTGCCACCGATGTCGCCATCGAGCTGGGCGGCGAGGACGCCAAGATCATCTACTTTGACAACGGCATCGAGCAGCGCATGAACGGCACCTGCGCCGGCGGCACGGGCGCGTTCATCGACCAGATGGCAACCCTGCTGCACACCGACGCGAGCGGCCTCAACGAGCTCGCGGCCAACGCCACCACCATCTATCCCATCGCCAGCCGCTGCGGCGTTTTTGCCAAGACCGACGTGCAGCCGCTGCTCAACGAGGGCGCCCGCCCCGAGGACGTGGCTGCCTCCATCTTCCAGGCCGTCGTGACCCAGACCATCTCGGGCCTGGCATGCGGCCGTCCCATCCGCGGCAACGTCGCCTTCTTGGGCGGCCCGCTGCAGTACCTCTCCGAGCTGCGCCACCGCTTCTACCTCACGCTCAACCTGGACGAGGAGCACCGCATCGTGCCCCAAAATGCCCATCTGTTTGTGGCGAGCGGCGCCGCCATGGCGCATGAGTCCAACAAGCTCAGCACGTTTCCGCAGCTCATCGAGGCCATCGATGCCCTGGGTGACACGCAGGGTGCCGAGGTCGAGCGCCTGGATCCGCTCTTTGCCACCGACGAGGACTTTGTCGAGTTCAAGGGCCGCCACGACACCGAGGTCGTCCCCAAGGGCAAGCTCGACGGCTACACCGGCCGCGTGTTCATCGGTATCGACGCCGGCTCCACCACCATGAAGGCCGCGCTCGTGGGCGAGGACGGTCAGCTGCTGCACACCTGGTACGGCAACAACAACGGCGACATCCTAGGCACGGCCAAGGTCATCATGGCCGATTTCTACAACCACATCCCCGCGGGCTGCACCATCGGCCACGTGACCACCACGGGCTACGGTGAGGCGCTGCTTATCGAGGCGCTCAAGGCCGACTCGGGCGAAATCGAGACCGTCGCGCACCTGCGCGGCGCCAAGGCGTTCCTGCCCGGCGTCGAGTTCATTCTGGACATCGGCGGCCAGGACATGAAGTGCCTGCGCGTCAAGGACGGCGTCATCGAGCACATCATGCTCAACGAGGCCTGCTCGTCGGGTTGCGGTAGCTTTATCGAGAGCTTCGCCGTGTCTATGAACATGGACGTGCGCGCGTTCGCCGATGCCGCCATCCATGCTAAGGCCCCCGTCGACCTGGGCAGCCGCTGCACGGTCTTTATGAACTCGCGCGTCAAGCAGGCGCAAAAGGAAGGCGCCACGGTGGGCGACATCGCGGCCGGCCTGTCCTATTCCGTCATCAAGAATGCCCTGTTCAAGGTCATTAAGCTGCGCGACCCCAAGGAGATCGGCAGCCAGGTGATCGTCCAGGGCGGCACCTTTATGTCCGATGCCACGCTGCGCGCGTTTGAGCAGCTCACCGGCGTTCATGCCGTGCGTCCCGACATCGCCGGCTGCATGGGCGCCTATGGTGCGGCCCTGCTCGCCCGCGATCGCGCCGGCGCCGACGGCACTTCGACCATCCTTTCGGCCGAGGACATCGCGCACCTCACCGTGACGCAAAAGCATGTCCGCTGCGGCCGTTGCTCTAACAACTGCCAGCTCACCGTCAACGACTTTGGCGGCGGCAGGCGCTTCATTACCGGTAACCGCTGTGAGAAGGGCGCCGGCCACAAAAAGCAGAAGACCGAGGCCCCCAACCTCTTCAAAAAGAAAAACGATCTGCTGTTTAACCGCGAGGTGCTGAGCCCCGACGAGGCCCCGCGCGGCACCGTCGGCATCCCGCGCGCACTCAACATGTACGAGAACTACCCCTTCTGGCATGCGTTCTTTACGCGCCTGGGCTTTAGCGTGCAGCTGTCCGACCAGTCGAGCAAAAAGACCTACCAGGCGGGCATCGAGTCCATGCCGTCCGAGAGCGTGTGCTATCCGGCCAAGATGAGCCACGGCCACGTGATGAACCTCATCGACCGTGACGTCGACTTTATCTGGATGCCGTGCGTGCGCTGGGAGCGCAAGGAGGATCCGACCGCCGGTAACTGCTACAACTGCCCCATCGTCATGAGCTACCCCACGGCGCTGGCGCTCAACATCGACGAGATCCGCGAGCAGAACATCGAGTTCCTGTATCCGTTTGTGCCGTATCACGACAAGACCGAGCTCAAGCGCCGCCTGTACCAGGTGCTCGCCGTCGACCGTGTGGCCGATGCTGAGGCCGGTCGCGGTCGCGTGCGCGGTCCTAAAATCACGCGCTCCGAGGTCGATGCCGCCGTCAACGCCGCCTACGAGGCAGACGCGCGCTTCCACGAGGATATCCAGACCATGGGCGAGGAAGCTCTTAAGTGGGTCGAGGACCACGGTGGCCATGGCATTGTGCTCGCCGGTCGTCCCTACCACAACGACCCCGAGATCAACCACGCCCTGCCCGAGCTTATTTCGAGCTTTGGCTTTGCGGTCTTTACCGAGGATTCGCTCGCGCATCTGGTAAAGCCTGAGCGTCCGATTCGTGTCGTCGACCAGTGGATGTACCACAGCCGCCTGTACGCCGTCGCCCGTTTTGTGACGATGCGAAACGATCTGGACCTAATCCAGCTCAACTCTTTCGGCTGCGGTCTGGACGCTCTGACCACCGACCAGGTGCAGGAAATCCTTGAGGCCAGCGGCAAGATTTACACCGTGCTCAAGATTGACGAGGTGTCCAACTTGGGCGCCGCGCGTATCCGTATTCGCTCGCTCATGGCGGCGCTCAAGGACCAGGAGGCCGAGCGCTTGGCCGAGGCCACGGCTGCGGGCGAGGCCTACGAGCAGGGCGACGCCGCGCCGGTGGCGCCTTCCACGGATACTCCCGCGTTTGCGAGCCGTAAGTACACGTTTGAGGCGCAGCGTGAGAGTGCTTCGACCGCATGGCCCAAGGTGCCCTTTACCGAGCAGATGCGCGAGGAGGGCTACACCATCCTGTGCCCGCAGATGGCGCCGATCCACTTTGACCTGGTCAAAGAGGTGTTCCGCGGTGCCGGCTACAACTTGGAACTGCTGCCCTCGACCGATCACGACGCCGTCGAGGCCGGCCTGCGCTATGTGAACAATGACATTTGCTACCCGTCGATCCTGGTGACGGGCCAGATTATGGAGGCCATCGAGAGCGGTCGGTACGACCTGTCCAAGACGGCCGTGGTCATCAGCCAGACCGGCGGCGGCTGCCGCGCTACCAACTACATCGCGCTCATCCGCAAGGCCCTGCGCGAGAGCGGCCACCCCGAGATCCCGGTGATCTCGCTTTCGGCCGTGGCACTCGGCGAGGACAACCCCGGCTTTAAGATTACGCCGGCGCTGCTTAAGCAGGCCGTGTACGCGGTGCTCTTTGGTGACGTGATGATGCAGATGCTCTACCGCTGCCGTCCGTACGAGGCAACGCCCGGTGCGGCGAACGCACTCTACGAGGAGTACATGGCGCGCGCTCGCAAGCTGGCGCCCAAGTTTAACCGCCACAACTACACCAAGCTGTGCCGCGAGGCCATCCGCGCGTTCGACACCATGCCGCTCGTGGGCGAGGGTACCAAGCCGCGCGTGGGCGTGGTCGGCGAGATCCTGGTCAAGTTCCATCCCACAGCCAACAACCACGTGGTCGATGTCATCGAGCGCGAGGGCTGCGAGGCCGTGGTGCCGGGTCTGCTCGACTTTTTCCTGTACTCCATGAGCAACGCCGAGCTGCAGAAGGACGAGTTGGGAAGCTCCGCTACCACGCGCGCTGGTATGCAGGCGCTCATCAAGCTCGTGGACTGGATGCGCACGCCGGTGGAGGAGATGCTTGAGAAGTCCCGCCGCTTTGAGGCGCCCGAGCGCATCGGCACCATGGCCGACAAGGCCCGCACGGTGCTTTCGGTGTGCAACAACATGGGCGAGGGCTGGCTGCTCACGGCCGAGATGCTCGACCTGATCGATCATGGCGCACCCAATATCATCTGCACGCAGCCCTTCGCGTGCCTGCCCAATCACGTGGTGGGCAAGGCCGTGATTAAGGAGCTGCGCCGCCAGCATCCCGAGAGCAACATCGTTGCGGTGGACTATGATCCTGGTGCGTCCGAGGTCAACCAGCTCAACCGTATTAAGCTCATGATCAGCGTGGCCAAGGAAAACATGCGCGCCGGCAAGGGCTTTAAGCTTGAGAAGGTGGCGCCGCTCGCGATGGACGAGGTCACCGGCCAGATGCGTGCCCACGACGGCTGCGTGAGCTGCGGTTCGGTCGATGAGAGCGCCGTGGCGTCGGTCGCTGAGCGCCTGGGACGCGGCATTAAGAAGTAGCTGGCCTGCTATGGGCTGGATATGAGACAAACGGGGGGTAGCCGTACCGGCTACCACCCGTTTTTGCTGGACATATGTTGCGTAAACGCCCCGACTATCACCCTTTGCGAACTCAGATTTCGGAAGTATGCGGCAAAATCTGAATAGACCGAGCACACCGAATATGTCCAAGCCCTGTACCTGCGGTTTTATTGGCGGAAAATCGGGGTGTGCTCAAGGGCTCCGGAATTTGCCGCATACTTCCGCAAACGACGTCTCGGTGGCACAAAAAATCGCCCACGGAACCCTGAGATAATGAACAGATGTAGCCGTTCGCCGCAAATTACCGTCCGTTTATAGAACCCACCCCCAGTGTGCAGCCCTCTTACGGTTGAATAAATACACATCTATGGAATTACGTAAGAGAGGACTGTTCCTATGAGCTACAAGACCGTTTGCGTTGCCGGCGGCGGCGTGCTGGGAAGCCAGATTGCCTTTCAGGCTGCCTACTGCGGCTTCGATGTAACGATTTGGCTGCGCAGCGAGGGCAGCATCGGCCGCACCCAGCCCAAGATCGATCATGTGCGTGAGGAGTACATCGCTGCTATCGAGGGCATGGCGGACGGCACGGGCGAGTGGTGCGCCGGTATCGCCGATAGCGGCCAGCCCTTCGACAAGGAGGCGGCACTCGCTGCCGTCGAGCGTGCCTACTCCACGCTCAAGCTGGAGCTCGATCTTGCCAAGGCAGTGGCCGACGCCGACCTGGTCATCGAGTCTATGGCCGAGGACACCCAGGCAAAAATCGACTTCTACAAGAAGCTTGCCCCGGTTCTCCCGCAAAAGACCGTCGTCGTGACCAACTCCTCCACGCTGCTGCCGAGTACCTTTGCCAAGTACACCGGCCGCCCCGAGAAGTACCTGTCGCTGCACTTTGCCAATTCCATCTGGAAGAACAACATGACCGAGGTCATGGCTCAGGACCAGACCGACAAGCGCTATTTCGATGAGCTCGTCGACTTTGCTAACGATATCCGTATGCTTGCCCTGCCCGTCAACAAGGAAAAGAACGGCTATCTGCTCAACTCCATGTTGGTGCCGTGGTTGCTTTCGGGCCTTGACCTGTACGTCTCGGGCGTGAGCGACCCCAAAAGCATCGACCTTGCATGGACGCGTGGCACCGGCGCCCCCAAGGGTCCGTTCCGCGTATTCGACACGGTTGGTATCCAGACGGCCTACAACATCGTTATGCAGTATCAGAAGGTCCCGGGCCTGGTGAGCCCGCTGCTCAAGAAGATGATGATGCCCTACAACTTTAAGGCTATGGCGTCCGTCCTCAAGAAAATGCTCGACGAAGGTAAGCTGGGCGAAAGCTCGGGCGAGGGCTTCTTCAAGTACTAACAATGATCCCTCGGGGACGGAGGAAAACGGATCATTTTTTGTCGCCAGCAGTGAGAAGATGGACCCAGAAATAGAAAGGAGTGGCAATGGGCCGGCTCGGGCTTTGAGGACAAGTTACTGCAGGCCCAGAGCGATTTTTCGCTCAATGCGGGCCAGCACAGCGTGACGTATCTGCCAAACGACGAGACGGCAACAACCGGTCGCTATCAGGTACTGCTGTACGACAACAACTTTGGTGCGGCCGAAAGCTATCCCAAGTTCGACTGGGGCCAGCTGGGCGTCGCGGTGGTGACCGACTACAGCAAGGGAACGCATTCGTTTGGGCGCATCTTTACGGTGGACGAGGCCGCGCGCACCTACGAGCTTGTGGACCAGATGCAGTGCTGTTCTCGGGCTACGTACGCAGCGCACAGCGCGTCGGCAATTCGAACAGCATGCTCGTGGCATCGGGCCAGGCCAAGACCTGTACCGAGTACGATCGCTATGGACTGCCCATTGCCACCTACGAGATGGAAGCCGAGAAGTACATCTACCGCGTGTACAAGTACGAGTTGTAGCGCTGCGCTTGGTTGTGCCTGCGCCCCGTGGTTGTGCGCGCTCGCGCGGGGCCACCTCGCGTCCCGCATCACTTCACGTCAAACTCCACGCGATCGAGTTCAGGCACGTTGAGGTCGATGAGTTTGCGGGCGACGTGGCGGTCGTGCGCCCCGAGCGCCTCGCTTGTCGTCACGTGGGCGACAACCTCGCGCTCGACGATGCCCTCTTCCTCGCCCTCGGTAGCCGAGGTCTCGACGGCGACGGTGTAATCGTTAAAGCCCGGCAGCACCGCCGCAAGCTCGCGCGTGGTTTCGGTGACGCCGTAGCCGTCCTGCACGCCGGCCTGCGCCGAGCCAATGGAACCCGCGGTCATAACGATGCAGGGGATGGCAAAGACTACCGTGCCCACAATAATGCGGCGGCGCACCTTGCGTGACAGCTCGTCGACCTCGGCGTTTTCTTCAGCAGTCACAATACCGTCGCCGTTAAGGTCGCGCTTGAGCGGCACGCGCAAAAGAAGCAGCACGGCTTCGGCAGCCAGTGCGATAAAGACCACGTTGATGCCAAACTCATAAAGCGCCGAGAGAAACAGTGACCCGCTTGCGATGGCGATGCCGTAGCCCGCCGCGCACAGGGGCGGCATGAGCGCGGTTGCCACGGCCACGCCGGCGATGAGCGTGGCGGGTTCCTGGTCGCGCGAGTTGCCCAGGCCACCCGCAAAGCCGCCCGCGAGCGCGACGGCAAGGTCCCACACGGTGGGCGTCGAGTTGTCGATAATGGCGGCCGTGGTGGTGCCGAGGGGCGAGAGCTTAAAGTACAACGTGGATGTGACCAGGCAAAAGGCCATTTGCAGCGCAAGACTGGCGACGGCTTCGACGGTAATCTCGCGGTCGAGCGTGGCGATGCCATATGCCATGGCAAGGACCGATCCCATAAGCGGGCAGATGAGCATGGCGCCCACGATGGCGATGTCCGAGTCGATATCGAGGCCGATGCTTGCGATGAGCATGGCGATGATGAGGATGCACAGGTGAGAGCCGGTCAGGCGTGCCCCGTTTACAAAACGCTTGCGGATCACGTGATAGGGCGCGCGTCCCTCGCGAATGTTGAACGCGCGCTTTAAAAAGCGACCAGCCTGCTCGGCAGCCTCACTATGGGCAGGGCGGATGCCGTGGCGCCGGTGATGGCGTTCACGCAGTCGCTTGATCTGTTGTTTATCGAGTTCCATGTCCACCTCGTTCCAGGGCGGTCCGCGCAACGCGCCCGTTGTTCTAACTCTACACCGTGACAGGCGGGGTGTCTGTTGGATGCGGAATCCGATAGGGCGGATGACGCGGGAGCAAATGCAAATCACAGGCTCAATTCCATCCCGCAAGAATATGATGTGCCAGCTCCTACATATGTGACGAAATTGTGAAGCACGAGAGCGCGAATTTCAAAAAATCCGCTGGTGACCAATGTTGCGCAACAGAATTCAAAAATCGACAGCTACTGTTTGATACGTATGGATACATCCGTGTCAAAGGGAGAAAGCCATGGCAAACTACAGTCCACAACACTTTGAGCCTCGGGCCAAGGCCGTCAACGTCAAGGGCGTTGCCAACCGCGCCGTCGCAACCGTTTTGACGGCGGGCCTCATCGCTCAGCCGCTCATGTCGCCGCTGGCGGCAATCGCCGCACCGTCAACCGATAACGGCGATTCTGTTCAGGGGGGGGGTAGTTCTGTAGAGAATACCGTTGCCGCCGGTAACCAAGCGGTCGTAAAGACGGCTGCCCAGCTGGCCGAGGAGTCGGCAAAGCAGCTCAAGGACGCTCAGGCCGCCTACGATGCCGCCCAGAAGAAGGCCGACGCGGCGGGCCAGTCTCAAAAGCAGGCGCAGCAGCAAAAGAATCAGGCCTCGCAGGCTGTGAGCGACAACGAAATCGAGCAGAACGCAGCAGAAGTCGCCGCGCTCCAGGAGAAGATTGACGAGCTCAAAGCCGCCGTCGAAAAGACCGAGCAGCAGCAGAAGAAGCTGGGCGACCTGAACGAGCAGCTCGATCAAGCCAACAAGAGTGTCGAGGATAAGACCCAGGCGCTCAAGGACGCCAAGGCAAAGCAGGACGAGGCCAAGAAGGCCCTCGATGATGCCCAGGCCAAGCTCGAGGCCATGGGTATGGACGAGTACGAGGCCGCCAAGAAGGCCGTCGAGGACGCGCAGGCAAAGCTCGATGACGCCAATAAGGCCGTTGCTACTGCACAGGCCAATCTGGACCAGGCCAAGGCTGCCGAGGCTAGCGCCCAGCAGGAAAAGAAGGACACTGAGGCCGCTCTGACGACTGCCCAGGCCAAGAAGCAGGAGACTGCCGCTGCGCTCGCAGCCGCAACCACCGCGCGCGATAACGCCCAGCAGAAGTTCAACCAGGCGCAGGCCGCGCTCGATGCTGCCGTCTCGGGTACGGGTGTCGACCTGAGTGCGCTTGAGGCCGCCAAGATCGCTGCTGCTGGTGAGCTCAAGACCGCGCAGGCGGAGCTCAATGCCGCGACGGATGCCGACGCCACCGCACAGACAAATCTGCAGGCCGCCCAGGCTGCCGTCGCTGCCGCGCAGGAGAAGGCCAACGCCGCCAACGCTGCTGTGGCATCTGCCCAGTCTGCATACGATGCGGCAAACAAGGAGTACAAGGACGCGGCCAGTAAGCGTGACGCCGCGAAGACGGCATACGAGCAGGCCCAGCAGACCGAGGCCGACAAGAAGGCTGAGTACGACCGACTCGTCGAGATTCGTCAGCAGAAGAGCAACGAGTTCGATCAGGCTCGTGCTGAAGTAACCGACGCGCACAATGCATACGACGCCGCAAACGCCGAGGTCGAGAAGCTTAACCAGCAGATTGCAGACCTAAAGTCCAACATGACCGTTGACCAGGAAGTCATCAGTCAGGGTATGTTCGGCTTCATGAACTACATCATCGGCGGCAGCCAGTTCACAGCCACGCAGAAAAAGAACGCCCAGGACGCCGTATCGATGCTGACCGGCGCCGCTGACAAGGCCGAATGGTATGACAAGTACGTCGATCAGGACATGTCCCGCGACACCAACCCGCTCTCCTTGGAGCAGATGCGCAACGCCCTGACATATCTCGACACCCAGAACAACCTCCGCAAGGCGAACGGCCAGTCGGCGCTCAGCGTCAGCCTCCGCATGACTGTGGCGGCAGCCCTTAATACATCATATTCATCGAACATCTGGGGACACTCGAACTGCTATTTCGACAACGGGGAGAATCTTGCCGGCGGAGGCGGCGCATATACCGGCGGCGAGACCGAGGATACACTCGGTTGGCCCTACACCGGCCTCTACACACAGGAGAAGGAGGCATTCGATAAGTACGTCGCGCAGTATGGCGACGAACTCGGCAGCCACCGATATGATTCCTATTACATCTACCAGAACTACAACAGCATCTATCACGAGTGCGGGCACTATCTCAACATCATCGATTCAGCCACGGAAGCCATCGGTATCGCGACCGGTAGCGGTAAGAACACCGATTCCGAGGTAACCATCTTCGATTACAGCGCTGATAGCACTCAGGCTGATTTCACTGTCCCCGAGTTCAAGAAGCTCCTCAACGACTACATCGATTCCGCCTACAATGCAGGCGGCACGCAGGAGCAGAAGGAGCAGCTGAAGCAGCTTCAGAGCAAGCTGGCAGATGCGCAGAAGAACTTCGGGACTGCTGGAACGGCTTATTCTAACGCATTGGATAAGCAAGAAAGCGCGCGCGACGCCTATACCGCGGCCGACACGAACGTGAACACCGCCAAGGGTGAGTACGAGAAGGCCAAGTCCGGCACCGCCGCCGCTAAGACGGCATACGACGCAGCGAAGGATGCGCTCGGCGGAATCGACATCGAGTCCCTCAAGCAGAACCTCGATGCCGCCAAGGCCGAGGCCGCTACTGCCCAGGCGGCTCTCGATAAGGCAAACGCCACGCTTGCTGACAGCAAGACGAAGGCAGCCGAGGCCGCTGCTCACAAGGCGAAGGCTCGCAGCGCCCGCGACGCCGCCAAGGCAAAGTCCGATCAGGCCAACGAGGCGTATGACAACGCTACCGCTTCGGTCAAGGACCTTGCCGCCAAGTGCGATGCCGCCAAGACGGATCTTGCGAACAAGCAGGGCACGCTTAACGATGCCAAGAAGGCCGACGATGCCGCCCAGGCTGGTGTAGACAAGGCCCAGGCCGCAGATGTCCAGGCCGCGACTGCTCTTTTGGACGCCAAGCAGGCGGTTGCCGCCAAGGCGCAGGCTGTGTCCGATGCGCAGGCCAAGGCCAAGGCTGCTGAGGGTGAGCTGGCTACCGCGAACAAGGCCTTCGAGCGCTTTGCCGGCGCCCAGAAGGCGGTCGACGACGCCAAGGCCGCCTATGACGCTGCCGTGGCCAGTGTCGCCGATGCCCAGAAGCAGCTCGAGGCCGCCAACGAAGCCGTCGTCGATGCGAACCTCGATATCTTCAAGGCCAAGGCAGAGCTTGCCAACGACGAGGCACTCAAGGCCGATCTTGAGGCTGTCGATCACAAGGCATCCCTTGCCGCGGGCACGACGGGCAACGAGAAGCTGGTCAAGCTGAACGCTGCCTACGCTCGCTATAAGGCTGCCGTCGATGCCGCCGCTGGTCTCAAGGCTGCCCTGAGCGATGCCGATGCCAAGCTGTCCGACGCCAACGACGCCTATGCCGCCGCGCTTGCCGAGCTTGACGATGCCAAGGATGCCCTGGCTGCCGCGCAGGCCGAGTACGACAAGTATCATCCCAAGGCCGAGCCGCAGGCCAAGCCTCAGGTTGCGCAGGCTGCTGCAAAGGCTCCTGTCGCCAAGAAGAAGGCTGCGAACGCTGCGCTCGCCCAGACTGGCGACAATTCCGCTCTTGCGGGCGAGGTGTTCGTCATCGGCGGTATCACCCTCGTGGCCGCTGGTGTGACGCTGAGCGATCGTCGTCGCAAGCAGATGTAGCGTTTCGAGCGTAGATTCTGCAACGAACTTCAATTCATAGCGGGACCGTCTCGTTAGCCAAACGATAAGGCCGGCGCGCTGTCATACGCAGCGCGCCGGCCTTTCTTTGTTTCGGTATCAAAAAGCCCGGTCGGCAGCCGCGAAAGCTACCGACCGGGCAAGCCGTAGGCAATATGGTTGCTGTCGAGCAGCTGCTCGACTTAGCCCAGCAGGCTCAAGCCCACGGAGACAAACGCCAGGATAACGCCGACGATGGACTCGCCGCCGAGCAGGCCGCTGGCGACAACCAGGCCCTGCTCTTGGAAGGCGGCGTCCTTGGCAGCCCTCTCCTCGTCAGAAAGACCAGCGGTGGCGTCGCGGTGGGCGGACCACTTGTCGTAGGCGAGCTTGACGCAGGAGCCCAGGAATGCCGTGAGTGACATGTAGAACGGCAGGTACACGCCCAGGCCGATCATCATGGCCGGAATGCCAAGCCAGTACATGACGATGCCGGCGATAAAGCCACCTGCGAACCACGGCACGCTCGGGATGCCCGAGACCATGGTGGCGACCACGCTTGCCTGCGCGGCCACAAAGCTCTTGTCGGGGCCGAAGGCGTCCGGACCATAGGCGGTGACGAGCGCGACCATGACAGCGGCAGCGACCAGGGCACCCACGATGCCGCCAATGGCTTGGCCGATCCACTGCGCACGCGGGTTGGTGCCCAGCACGGCGCCGGCCTTAAAGTCGTTCATGACGTCGCCCGCAAGGCCGCACGCCACGGCTACGATGCCGGCGATAAAGAACAGCTTGACCTGAGCGATCTGCGCGAAGGCGGCCACGATGAGCATAACGATGAGGCCAAAGATCTCCATGGGGTCGATGCCCGTCTGGCCGCAGCTCTGTGCGCTCATGATGGTGGTGACAAAGGTGAATAGCGTCACGATGACGGCCGGAACGGGGCCAAGGTTAAGCACGATGGCGATGATCACGGCGATGGCGGCAGCGCCCAGGCCGATGATGCCGGCGTCGAGCTTAAGCGATCCCGAGATGAGCGACTGCTCGTCGGTGTCGGTGGAGCTGTCGGCGGCAAGACCGCGGACGATACCGGCGACCTGCGGCAGGATGTCCTTGAGGACGACGGCGACGCCAAAGCCCATCATGAGGCCCATGCCCAGGGACTTGACGATGCCTTGCGCAGTCATAACGTCGAACAGACCGGCAGCGGTGCCGCCCACGATGATGCCAAAGTTGCCCAGCAGGGCGCCGGCAAACCAGAAGGCGACCGGGGCGAAGCCCACGAGGAAGCCGACGGAGAGCAGCATGGGCGAGTTGTAGATACCAAAGGTCACGCCGGGGATGTTGAGCGTGCATAGCATGCTGGGCACCACGCCCAGGGCGTCGCGCAGCACGCTATAGATGCCGGCGATGGCCATGGAGCCAAAGAGCTGCTTGCCGGTTTTGCCGCCGGCCTCGGTGGCGCGCAGGGTCTGAGCTGCGGCGTTGCCGGTGGGGAACTCAAGCGCGGCGTCCACGATAAAGTGACGGTGGATGAGCGCGGTGGCCAGCAGGCCCAGGATGGTGCCGGCGAGTGCCACGATAAACATGTCGAGCCAGCTGATCTGGTCGGCATAGCCCAGCATCCAGGCACCCGGGATGGTAAACGCTAGGCCGCCGGCGACCATGGCGCCCGCGGACATGATGGTGTGGGTGACGTTGGCCTCGTTGAGGCTGGCATTGCCCATGAGCTTAAGGAAGAACAGCGAGATGACGGCAGCGAAGACGATCGGCCAGGGGAGAGCGCCCATCTTGAGGGCGGTGTAGGCCGAGCTTGCCGTGATGATCACGCAGCCAAGGACGCCGATGACGACGCCGCGCAGCGTGAGTTGCCCGCGCATCGAAGCGCGGTTCGAGGGATTGCTCATATTGAACTCCTTTGCGTATATCCGCTTCCCCCGGGAGCGCCGCTACGGATACGGCGCGGGAAGTCGGGTTACCAAGGGCCGCCGCGTGAGCTCGCGCGCGACCGCGCACCAGTATAGCCGTAAGCTAGTCATTTTGGGATGACTGGTTTAGGTAGGCGATATACTGCTGGGCAGACGAAAGGAGCGCCGACGATGCTTAATGGGTGCGCATATATATTGACGGTCGACGTGGGTAACACGTTCATTCGCTTTGGTCTGTTTGCAGAGGATTCGGCCGCGGCGCAGGAATGCCCGCTTGCGACGTGCGAGATCACGACGCCATCGAGCATTACGGCCGACGAAGCGCGCATGAGGCTCGCACAGGTCATGGGCGCGCTGGCGGCCGATGCGGGCATGCCCGGCGCGCTCGTGCCCACGGCGGCCGTGCTGAGCTGCGTGGTGCCGGCGCTCGAGCGCCCGTGGAAGGCGGCGCTTTCCCGTACCTGCACGGGGCGCGTGCTCACCGTGGGGCCGGGCCTCAAGACCGGCATGCCCGTACACTACGACGATCCGGCCGAGATCGGTCCCGACCGCATCGCCGACGCTGTGGCGGCACGCGCCGTCTACGGCTTTCCCTGCATCGTAATCGACTTGGGCACGACGACCAATATCGAGGTCATCGACGCGCACGGTACCTTTGTCGGCGGCGTTATCGCGCCGGGGCTGGCGCTCGGCGCCCGCTCCCTCTCGGCCGCTGCGGCGCGCCTGCCGCAGGTTGAGCCCTCGGCGCCGACACACGTCATCGGCCGCAACACGCGCGAGGCCATGCGCTCGGGCGTGGTCTTGGGCGAGGTGGCCCGCATCGACGGCATGCTCGACATGGTGCTTGCCGAGATGCGCGCGACCAAGGCCGCGGGGGAGGGCGACGTGCCCATCGTCATTACCGGCGACGATGCCGAGGCACTTGCGTCGCTGGTCGGTCACAGTCTGAAGGTCGACGACGCGCTGACGTTGCGGGGTCTCGCCGAGCTCTACCACATCAACCAAAAGCCCCGCCGCGTGTAAAAGTGAGGGCGCCGGTGGGACAAACGCCCCCACCTTTCACCTGCTACAATGGGTCAAACTATTGCGATTACGGAGGTGTCTGCCATGTCGGACGATCTTCATCAAACTTCGTCAGGCAAGCGCCTGGACGTCATTAGCTGGGACGAGTTCTTTATGAGCGTGGCCATTGCTGCGCAGCGCCGCAGCAAGGACCCTAACACGCAGGTGGGTGCGTGCATCGCCAGCACCAACCACCGCATCCTTTCGGTGGGCTACAACGGTACGCCCTCGGCGCTCAACGACGACTTTTTTCCGTGGGGTACGAGCGACGACCCGCTGCAGGACAAGCACAACTACGTGGTCCATGCCGAGGCCAACGCCGTTCTCAACTACCGTGGCTCGCTCAAGGACCTCGAGGGTTCCACGGTCTACGTCACGCTGTTCCCGTGCCATGACTGCGCCAAGATTTTGGCTCAGGTGGGCGTGGGCGAGGTCGTCTACCTGGACAACAAGTACGCCGACACCGATGATGGGCGTATCAGCCGCCGCATCCTCGACTCCTGTGGCATCAGCTACCGCCAGGTTATCGTCGATGTTCACATCGGCACCGAGGGGCGGGCTCAGCGGTAGCGCGTGGCAACGCCAGCTGGCAACAAAAGGCAGCCAAAAGAGCCCCGTCCCAAATTGACTACTCGTGAAAGTCGCGTCTGCGCGCATGGACGGCTCGTGAGCGGGTACACGGCTGTAGTAACATAGCTCTGTCCGCGGGCGCGCCCGCGTTATTGTGAGAAAGGAGCCCCTGTGGCTGTTAACGAAGAGCTGCTTAAGAAGGTTCTTGAAGAGATTCGCCCCAACCTCCAGGCCGACGGCGGCGACATGGAGTATATAGGCGTTGATGACGAGGGCGTCGTCAAGCTGGAGCTTCAGGGCGCCTGTGCCGGTTGTCCCATGAGCGCCCTGACGCTTTCCATGGGCATCGAGCGTATCCTGAAGGAGCATGTGCCCGGCGTTACCCGTGTCGAGCAGGTCAATGCCTCCGGCGAGACCGACGACCTGTACGACGAGTACGCGCCGTTCTAAGATGCGAAAGCTGCGGACGGCATACTCCGCATAGACGTTACGCCCAAATATGCGGCTGCGAGCGCAAGGCCCGCGGCCGCATTTGTATGTAGGGAGCAGGGGGACCGATATGCTCAACGACTTCTACCATATGCTTGATCCCGTCGCGATTTCGGCGGGGCCTATCACGATTTACTGGTACGGCCTGGCCTACGTGGTCGGCGCTCTGCTCACGGCGGTCGTCATGTACCGTACACAGCGTCGCTGGGGCTTTAACATCACGATTGACGACCTGACGAGTGTCGTGGTCGGCGTGGTCTTTGGCCTCATTATCGGTGCGCGCCTGTTCTACGTTGTCTTTTACGGTGATGGCTACTACTGGGCGCACCCGCTCGAGATCTTTGCCACCAACGAGGGAGGCATGAGCTTCCATGGCGGTTTGGTGGGCGGCATTATCGGCGGCATCATTGTGTGCCGCATGTATAAGCTCGATGCATGGACTTTGGCAGACCTTGCCGTCATAGGCGCGCCGCTGGCCTTGTGCCTGGGTCGTTGTGCCAACTTTGTCAACGGAGAGCTGTGGGGCAAGCCGACCGATCTGCCCTGGGGTGTGGTTTTTGGCGGGACTGCGGGCGATATGCCGCGTCACCCCTCCCAGCTCTACGAGGCATTTCTTGAGGGCATCGTGCTCTTTTGCATTCTGCAGGTGCTCAGCCGCAAAAAGCCGCTGCTGCCCCAGGGTACGTTTATGGGCGTGTTCGTGATGGGGTACGGCATCGTCCGCTTTCTCGTTGAGTTCGTGCGCGTGCCCGATGCGCAGCTGGGCTATCTGCTGGGTGGCGTTATCACCATGGGTCAGCTGCTGAGCCTGCCGCTTGTGATCGCCGGCCTGGCGCTCATCATCTTCGCCCGACACCGCAACCAACCCCAGCGCGTCTACCTGGACGCCTAGCCACCAAAACCACCACAAAGGGGACAGGCACCTTTGTGGTGGTTTTGCCGAGTTTGATAGGTTTCTAGAAAGGCTTTCGGACTGTGAAGGATTCCGACCTCTCCACAACGGCTGCGCGCGACGCTGCCCGCATTGTCTGGTTTAAGCGCTACCCCGCCAAGCAGACGCTCATCGCATTTTTGCTCGCGCTGTTGGCGACCACGGCGTTTTCCATCGATCCCGCCCCGGTGTCGAGCAACGCAGTCTTGGCGATTGACCCCAAAGCCTCGGGCATGCTGTACGTGTGCTACGAGGTGCTCCTCTCGTTTGCCGGCCATACCGACGCGGTCATGCTGCTTGCACTTGCCTGCCTGCTCACGCTGCCGTTTCGCTACGTGTTCTTTGGCCGTGGCGACACCTGGCGTCCATCGATCATTCTGCCGTCGCTGTTCTTCGCCATCTGCATGGTGTTCGGCCGCAGCTACGATCTTACCGACTCGGCCGAGATTGTCCTTGGCGACAAAGCCCGCATCATCTGCGCCTGGATTGGCGGCGCGGGCTGGATGCTCTTGGCGGTCGTTGCCTTCTATCTGGCTTTTGAGTGTCTAGATTGGCTGAGCTCTCGGCGCATTCCGTTTTCTGAAGCGCACTTTGGCCGCGTATGGCGTGTGGCTCACGCCGTGCTCTCGGTCCATCCCTTTGCCGGGCCCTTCCTGGTGCTTATGGTCGCCTGGGCGCCCACGCTCATCGCTTCGCTGCCCGGCCTTTTTATGGGAGATACGGGTGCGCAGATTCGCCAGTGGTTCAACTACCCCAACGGCACGAGTGACTACCTGCGTCTGCTCAATCCCAATGTGCTGCTCAACGGACATCACCCCGTGGTGCATACGGCTATCATCGGTTCGTGCGTCCAGCTGGGGCTTTCACTGTTCAACAGCGCCAACGCAGGTCTTGCCATCTACACCTGCGCTCAGTTCGTCATCACGGCCGCCTGCATGGCCTATTCCATCTCGTCGCTGCGCAAGCTGGGCGTGAGCCTGCCGGTCCGCGGCGTAATCCTGCTGTTCTTTGTGTTTATGCCCATGTTCTCCAACTACGCGGCCTTGCTTACCAAAGACGTGCTGTTTGCCGACGCGTTTTTGGTGCTGTTGGTGCAGACCGTGAAGCTCGTGGCCTGCGGCCTGCCCCGTCGCGATGCCAATGTCGAGCGTGCAGGCGAACAGAGGCCTGTGCTCTTTGCGCGCCACGACTGGCTGCTGCTCGCTCTGGGCGCCATGGGTTCCACGTTTCTGCGCAATGGCGGCCTGGTGTTTCCCCTGGCGGCATGCGTGATCGCGGCGGCGTTTTGCGTATGGGACGTGCATGTGGCTCGTCGTGCAGCCAAGCAGGCTGGTGCTGCGCCTTCGGGCACCACCCCGCGTTTCCGCTGGGTGGGAGTTCTTGCGGTGCTTGCACTCTGCCTTGCCTCTAATATGTACTTCACCAAGGTCTTTATGCCGGCACATGACATCACGCCTGGTTCCAAGCGCGAAATCCTCTCGATTCCGTTCCAGCAGACGGCTCGTTTTGTCCAAAAGCACGACGGCCTCAACTCGGGCGTCAACCCCACGGTTAAGGAGGACGGCACCATCGTGGAGGCTCCTTGCGACGGCTTGGTGACCGACGAAGAGCGTGCCGTGATCGACCGTGTGCTCAAGTACGAGAATCTGGGCCGCCGTTACAACCCGGATAAGTCGGACGCCGTCAAAAATTGCTTTAACGAGTACGCCTCGCAGGAGGACATCAAGGCCTATTTTGAGGTGTGGGCCCAGATGTTCAAAAAGGATCCCGAGTGCTATATCTCGGCGCTCATCAATAACTACTACGGCTACTTTTATCCGAGTGCCCGCGATGCGTGGGTCTACAGCACGGCGCGCAGTGCCGAGATCATGGCGAAGCCCGATAACCTCAAGTACTTTGACTTCCATCCGGTCGACAGCAAAGCCGTGCGCTGGTGCGACCACCTGATTAACCTGTACCGCGTGGCGGTGCAGCGCATTCCGTTTATCTCGCTCACCATGAGCTCGGCCACCTACGTGTGGATCATGATCGTCGTGGTGGTCTACCTGTTGCGCCGCCATTCGTGGCGCGCGCTGGCCATCTGGATACCGCTGCTGGGTGTGCTCGTTGTGTGCCTGATTGGTCCATGTAATGGGTCGACCTACATGCGCTACCTGTACCCGGTCATTGCATGCATGCCTTTCGCCATCGGCGCCACGATCACCCGCAGCGACCTCCTCTGGACCTAACCAAAGATTAGCGCATTGGGGTCAGGCTGCTTTGTGCCAAGGGGCTGCATCATCACGACGCCTTCATTTTTTTGTTTATCTCACAGGCCAGTAGGTATATCATTTATAGCGTTTGTTTATATTGCCCGAGCATTCGCGCTGGGCTTTAGGTCGAAACCGATAGGAGACACGTATGTCCGGACACTCTAAGTGGGCCACAACCAAGCATCGTAAGGGCGCGCAGGACGCCAAGCGTTCCGCCCTCTTCTCCAAGCTCAGCCGCAACATCACCGTTGCTGCCCGTCTCGGCGGCGACCCGCTGCCCGAGAACAACGCCAGCCTCGCCGCTGCCGTTGCCAAGGCTAAGGCTCAGTCCATGCCTAAGGACAAGATCAAGTCTGCTATCGATAAGGCCTTTGGTTCGGGTGCCGATGCCGCCGTCTACGAGAACATCGTGTACGAGGGCTACGGTCCCGCCGGTGTCGCCGTCTACGTCGACTGCCTGACCGACAACCGCAACCGCACCGCCGCCGATGTCCGTTCCGCCTTCTCCCACGCTGGTGGCAACCTGGGCACCTCCGGCTCCGTCGCCTTCCAGTTTGAGCGCAAGGGTCAGATCGTCGTCGCCAAGGAGATCCTGGACGAGAACGCCAAGAAGGAGACCATGATCGCCAACGGTGCTGCTGGTGACGAGGATGAGTTCATGATGGCCATCGCCGAGGCCGGTGGCGAGGACTACGAGGACGCCGGCGAGGAGTGGATCGTCTGGACTACCGCCAACGAGGTCATGGCTGTCTCCAAGGCGCTCGAGGAGCAGGGCGTCCAGGTCAAGGGCTCCGAGACCACCATGGTCCCGACCACCCCGACCGAGGTCTCCGGCGCCGACGCCAAGAAGGTTCAGCGCCTCATCGACCGTCTTGAGGAGCTCGACGACGTCCAGGATGTTTACAGCACCATGGACATGACCGACGAGGTCATCGCTGCCCTCGAGGAGGAGTAGGCCCGCACGGATTGAGCCGTGCATATCTGGGCATAATGAAGCGAGCATGCAAGCCTCGTGGAATAGATGAGCCGGATCCGCGTGCAATGAGGCACCGGACCCGGCTCTTTTATAATGATGCGAATCGTTTTGCATTCTGTGGATCGAGATTTGAAGGGAGCGCTGCATGCGCGTGCTCAAACGAGCCCTGGCGATCGTGTATCTTGCCGCCGCCGTCGTGGCGCTGGGTACGTTAGTCTGCCAGTTTTGGGGGCCATATACCTATCGCTTTATGCTGTTGATGCGCGATCCGCTGCCTCGCATCGTTGTTACGGCGTGCGGCGGTGTCGTGGCGCTCGGCGTGCTCGTGTGTTTCTTTCGCCTGATGTTTGCTCGTCGCGAGCCGTCCTGCGTGCATCCGGCGGGGGAGCGTAATA
This sequence comes from uncultured Collinsella sp., assembly GCA_902467875.1. Classification (GTDB taxonomy): domain Bacteria; phylum Actinomycetota; class Coriobacteriia; order Coriobacteriales; family Coriobacteriaceae; genus Collinsella. The sequence continues at coordinate 42,458 of CABQWP010000010.1, forward strand.
TCGAGGTCACGCTCGCCGCCCTCTCCTCGTGTGCTCGCACCGCGGCAGAGCGCGACGACCGCGTGATGGTCGAGCATGTCGAGGCGCGCGTGCAGGGCTCCGACGAATCGCGCGTCCGTTTTAAGGTCGACGCCATCGCGCTCGACGACCGGGATGTGGCCTCCCTTGCAGCCGCGATGCAGCAACGTATCGAGGAGGCCTGCGACACCATGCTCGGCACGCCGGGCACGACCGCACGCGTTCGTTTTTTGCCGTCCAAGACTACCGTCCAGACCGTGGAGGTTTCCGGTGAGTGATACCAATCAAGACAAGACCGTCCGCACTCCGCGCCTGACTATCGATCAGAGCGCCGCGCCGGCTAGCGAGGTCGTCGATCCCAAGGTGGAGGGTACCGAGTCGCATGACGCGGTCGCCAATGATTTTGATGAGGCCATGGGTCTCATCAAGGGTACGGGGGCAGCCATCTGGAGCTATGCCGTCCGTCATCCCAATACCACGCTTGGAGCCGTCGCTGGTTTTGTGCTCGCCGTACTGGTGCTCACGCTCGGCCTGTGGGATACGCTCGTCATCGCATTCTTTGTACTGATCGGCGCCGTGATTGGCCAGATCCGTGACGGCGAGAACGGGATCGTCAACTTCTTCGGCCGTCTGTTTAGCGGCCGCTAGTATGTATTCGACCGCCGCGTGTGCGGTGGGCATAAGGAGGAACCATGGCTTTTAACACGAAGGTCGATGTGGCCGATACTGAGCCCGAGGCAGACGAGACCGTCGCCGCCGAGGCCGAGGACGTAACGCTCGAGGACGAGGCGCTCGTCGAGGCCGAACCCGCCGACGATGCGGACGAGGATGATGAGGAAACAGACGAGTCCGAGGACTCGCTGACCTATTCCAACGGTGTAATCGAGAAGATCGTCGCCATGGCCACCCGCGAGGTGCCGCACGTCCTGGGCATGAAGGGCAACCTCATGCACTTTGTGCAGGAGCAGTTTGGTGCCGAGAACCTGACCAAGGGCGTGACGGTCGAGGTCACCGATGACAACCGCGTGGTCGTCAACATTTCCGTCATTATCGAGTACGGCGCCTACGCGCCCGCGATTTTCGACGACGTCAAGGCGCGCGTGACCGAGCGTCTGGCCGCGATGACCGGCCTTGAGGTGGCAGGCGTCAACCTACGCATCGAGGATGTCATCACCCCCGAGGAGTACGAGCACCGCACCAACCAGCACGAGTAACCTACCAAAAAGGGATGTTTATTTTAGCAGGTTTTATCTGCGAAAACGTCAAACGGCCGGCCGCACGGATGTATGTGCGGCCGGCCGTTATTTGTATGTCCCCGATGTAGGCATACCGCTCGTCTAACTAGGGGTTGCAATCGTCGTGTTCCGCGTTACCCTAATGGGCGCATTGTTTCCAAATTGTTAACGAGGGGTTGCCGTAATGGCTGACGAGCACGAAACAGAAAGCCAGGCATGGGCGATTGAGGCTGCCGCGGCAGAGGCGGCATCGCGAGCTGCCGAGGAGGGACATCGTCCTCCCGTGGTGCCGATGGAGCGCGTGGTTGATCGCACCGATATGATAAAGCCC
>CABQWP010000011.1 GCA_902467875.1 uncultured Collinsella sp.
GCCGACCCCTAAAACCCGTTGGCCCGGGCCGCGCCCGTAACGGTAGCCGCTCATGGCGCGAGCCTCGCGCTCGATGGCAACGCGCAGCTTGTACGGCACGCCGGGGTGCAGGATATCGGCCTGCTCGCCGGCGCCCTCCACCGTGGTCTCGGCATGAAGCTTTTGGTCCAGCAGACCGAGCGCCATGGCAAAGCCGTAGATGGTCTGCGCGGGACTGGGCGGGCAGCCGGGGATGTAGACATCGACCGGCAAAATCTTGTCCGTGCCGCCCCAGACGCAGTAGTTGTCGTAGAAGATGCCGCCGGTGCAGCCGCACGCGCCATAGGACACCACGATCTTGGGATCGGGTGCGGCCTCAAAGGCACGCAGGGCCGGCATGCGCATGGCACGCGTCACAGCGCCGGTGTACAGGAGCACATCGGCGTGACGGGGCGAGGGCACGACCTTGATGCCAAAGCGCTCGACGTCGAAAACGGGCGTGATGGAACCGAAGATCTCGATCTCGCAGCCGTTGCAGCCGCCGCAGTCGACACGGTAGACGTACACCGAGCGCTTGATCTTCTTAAGAAGGGTCGCCTTGGCCTTCTCGATGCTCTCGTCGAGCTCGATCTTGGTCGGGCGATACTGAAGCCGCTCGGGCAAAAGCGTGGGTTCGGCCATGGTTACTCCTCCTTCGTATCAAAATCCATGATGATGCCCTCGACCGGCGCCGGACCGGCGGGAATCTCGGGCGCATCGGGGTTGAGCTCGCGGTCGATATACTCCGGGTTCACGCCGTGGCCGCCCAGATACTCCATGCCGGGGCCCTGGGGCTCACCGGACGCAAGCGTCTCGTTGGCGACCATGCCGGCGGCGTTGCCGGTCTTTACGGCCGAGGCGGCGCGCAGGGCATCGAGCTCGCGCTTGCACTCCTGGCACATACCAACAGTACGGGCGGCCTGGATGGCCTCCATGCCGCCAGCCTTTTGCAGCAGGCGCTTGGCGTAGTCGATCTCCTTGTGCGGGGCAAACGGCTTGCCGCAGCGCGAGCAGTGCTCGAGCGTATAGACGCTCTTGCTGGTGAGGTCGTCCTTGCTCATGACGGCCAGCTCAAACTCCTCGGTGAGCTTGATGGCCTCCATGGGGCAGGCTTCCTCGCAGCGGCCGCAGAAGATGCAGCGACCGTAGTCAATCGACCAGGTGATGGTGTCGGCCGCAAGGTCGGTGTCCATGCGAATGGCATCGGCCGGGCACGCCACGCCGCAGGCACCGCAGGCGATGCAGAGCTCGGCATTGTGCTCGGGCTTGCCGCGCATGTCCTTGTTGGTGGGGAACGGCGCAAACGGGTACTTGACCGTCGCGTCGCCGGCCTTGGCGTTAACCTTCCAAAGCTTCAGCATATTAGAGCGCCTCCTCATCGAGCGGGGCGGCCGTGGTGCCCTCGCCCGCAAGCGGCGACTTGTCGCGCCAGACGTTCTCGAACTGCTCCTTGTCGAGCACGTGATCGCGCTTGGCGGCGACGTCGGTCACCGTCACGCGGTCGGTGCAGGAGTAGCACGGGTCGAGCGAGCCGACGATCAGCGCCGCGTCGCCCACGGTGTTGCCGCGGAACATGTAGCGCAGGACCGGCCAGTTGCTGTACGTGGCCGCCTTGGCGCGCCAGCGGTAGCACTTCTGGTTGTTGCCGAGCATGGCCCAGTGCACGTCCTCGCCGCGCGGCGCCTCGGTGGCGCCGATGGCGTACTTGTGCGGGGTGTACTCCCAATCCGTGGTGAGGATGGGGCCCGACGGGCAGTTCTCGAGCATGGTCTCGATCATGTCGATCGAATCGTAGACCTCCTGGATGCGGACGGCGGTACGGCCGAAGGCATCGCAGGTGTCTGCCGTGGCAGCATGCATCTTCTGAATATCCGGATCGGCGTAGCCGTCGAAGGGATGGTCAAAGCGCACGTCGCGGGCATAGCCCGAGCCACGCATGAGCGGGCCGACCGGCGAGAAGTCGCGTGCGATCTTGCGGTCCAGAATGCCGATGCCACTCGTACGCTCAATAAAGTTGGGCGTGGAGAGCAAGACGTCGACGAGCTCTTGAACCTCGGAGCGCAGCTGGTGGATGGTCGTCAGCGTGGAGAGCTTCTGCTCGGCCAAAATGTCGCGACGCACGCCGCCGATCACGTTGAGACCGTAGGTCTTGCGGTGACCGGAGAGCTTCTCGGCCAGGTCCATAGACTTCTCGCGGACGCGGAAGAACTGCTGGAAGCCGGAGTCGAAGCCGGTGTAGTGCGATGCGAGGCCAATATTGAGCAGGTGCGAGTGCAGACGCTCGACCTCGAGCATGATGGCGCGGATGTACTGGGCGCGCGGCGGGACATGAATGCCCTGGGCGCGCTCGACGGCCTCGGCGTAGGCCACCGAGTGGGCGCAGCCGCAGATGCCGCAGATGCGGTCGGCGAGGAACGTCACGGCGTCATAGTTCAGGCGCGTCTCGGCGACCTTCTCCATACCGCGGTGTACGTAGAACAGACGGTAGTCGGCGTCGACGATCGTCTCGCCCTCAACGAACAGGCGGAAGTGGCCGGGCTCGTCGGAGGTGATGTGCAGCGGGCCCATGGGGACGAGCGTCGTCTCCTTGCCCTTGGTATCGGCCAAGAACTCGTAGTTTTCCATGTCGCTCGCCGGAGCGGGACGGAAGCGGTAGTCCATGGAGTCCTTGCGCAGCGGATACAGGCCGCTGGGCCAATCGTCGGGCAGCACCAGGCGACGACGATCGGGCAGACCCTCGGGAATCAAGCCGAACATGTCGCGCAGCTCGCGCTCGCCCCACACGCAGGCGGGGACGAACGGCGTCACGGACGGGAACGTCATCTTGGCGGGATCGACCTCGGTGCGCACGGTCACCCAGCCGGGATCCTCCCCCTCCATGGAGATGACGTAGTACACGGCGTAACGGCCGCGCAGGCTGCGCTCATCGTTGCCGATGATCACGGGAATCCAGCCGTAGCGCTCGTAGTACAGGTAGTGGACGGCCTCGGGCAGCTTGTCCTGCTTGACGGTAATCGTCAGCTGGTCCTCGCACTGCCACTCGACCTTCTCGATGCAGCCCGGAACGGCGCGGCGCAGGGCCTCGACATGGCTCTCGCAGCGACGGGCATACACCTTGTTCTCAGTTTCAATCATTCGTTACTCCACCTCGCTCTGAGCGGTCTCGGTACCGAACACAGCGCGGTACATCGGCGTCGCGTGAAGTTCCTCGGTGCTCTGCTCGAGCACAATGCCGGTCGCGGTCTCCACACCGTGCACGAGGGGCAGCGGGGTGGCGATGCCAAACCACAAGATCATGACAGCCAGGATGATTTCGGGGATAAGCATGAGCGCCGGGGCCTCATGCTTGCCCATGCCCTGGGGCGCATGGCCGAATACCGACTTGAGTGCGATGCGGGTGAGCGCGGAGATGGCCACGGTAAGACCGAGGGCGACCACGACGACCAGCCACATGGGACCGGCGGTAACACCGGCGACAAAAGTCAGGAACTCGGAGATAAACATGCCAAAGGGCGGGAAGGCACCAAGACCGAGCAGCGCCAGGACGGCGAGCGCGGCGGTTGCGGGGGCAACCTCGACGACACCCTGGATCTTAGCCAGGCTACGCGTGCCAAAGGCGTGCTGAATGTTGCCAGACACGCAGAAGGCAAGCGTCTTGGTAAAGCCGTGGAACACGCAGTGCAGCAGGGCCGCGGCGATACCCAGCGGACCACCGATACCCAGGCACAGGGCGATAACGCCCACGTTCTCCACAGACGAGTACGCAAAGCGGCGCTTGAGGTCGTCCTGGCGAAACATCGAAAGTGCCGCCACCAAAATGGACAGCGTGCCGACGATCAGCAGCAAAAGCTGCGGATACTCGGCGCCCACGGCCTGGATAGTAAAGCCGTAGAAGCGCATGATCACAAGCATGGCGCACTTAAGCAGCACGCCCGAGAGCAGGGCCGAGACAGGGCTCGGGGCCTGGGAGTGGGCATCGGGCAGCCAAGTGTGCATGGGGAACAGGCCGGCCTTGGTGCCAAAGCCGATCACGATAAACGCAAAGGCGAGGCGCATGAGCGTCGGGTCGAACTGGTCGGCATACGGCAGCACGCACGACAGAAATGCGGCCTCGTGGGCGTTGGGAATCACGTCGGCGGCGTTGGCGTAGATCAGCAGCGTACCGAACAGGCCAAAGGCCACGCCGGCGGTGCAGACCATCGCATACTTCCAAGAAGCCTCGAGGGCCGTCTTGTTCTTGTAGATACCCACCAGGAACACGGTGGAAAGCGTGGTTGCCTCCACGGCGGCCCACGTGAGGATCATGTTGTTGGACAGACACGCGAGCAGCATGGTGAACACAAACAGGCTAAACAGCGCAAAATACTGCTTGGCGCGCTCGGCGGGCATGGAGCCCTCCTCGATATCGGCCTTTACATAGGGCAGCGAGAACAGCCCGGTAAGAAAACCGATAAAGCCGATGAGCAGCACAAAGATGGCGCCCAGCGAATCGAGGTGGAACCACAGGCCAAGAGCGCTCGCGGTGTCGCCGCTCATAAGGACGTCACCGGCCGTCACAATCGACAGCACCAGGACGGCTGCGACGGAGACCAGGTTGAGACCGGCAAACACGTTATAGGACGTGTTCTTGGGCAAAAACGCCATGACCAGCGAGAACACCAAAGGAGTCGCGAGCAGGGCGAGAATCAACGTTTCCATGGACTACCCCCTCAGCTCGGACAGGTCGCGCGCATCGAGCGAGTGGGAGTCGTCCCAAATGCGACGCACGACGATGGACATGATGATGACGGCAAAGATGGCGTCGGTGGCGATACCGATCTCGATGATCTCGGGAGCGGTGGGGGCCAAAAGCGCGAGCGTCACATGGCTGCCGTTTTCCATAAGGCAGTATCCAAAGATCTGCTTCATGATGTTGCGCTGCGAGATGATGCAGGTAAGACCCACAAAGAAGTGAGCGAAGCTAATAGCGAGCGCAGGCGTTGCGACCTCGGCCGTGGGCAGGCTAATCTGCGTCACGACGGCAAAGCAGATCGCGACCTCCACGGCGATGATGCAAATGGCCCACGCGGGCTTAAGGCCGGCCTTGAGCGATGCATCGCTCGGCTCGCCCATCTTCTTGTATGCGCGGTTGAGGATATAAGGGACCAGGACGACCTTAGTGATAAAGGCAGATCCAGCCCACATGAGCAGCTCCTGCGCACCGGTGGTGACACCGAGCGTGGCGAGCAGCCCCACGAGCACCAGCGACTGCACCGCATACCAGTTGATGGCATGTTTGATGTTCTTGGAGACGACCACCATGGTGGACGTGACGATCAGAAGGCCGCCAAGGATGTTGACGATCGAATAACCCATGTCGTTCTACCTCCTAACCGATCCAGCTGGCCGAAAGCGGGCCGCTGACGATGACCATGATGATGAGCACGATGAACACGAACGCCATCGCGCGGGGAAGCGGGGCACCCGCAGCGACCTCTTCGCTCGGCTCTCCGGGCAGGCAATAGCCCATCCACTTGAGGAACCAGGCAAAGGTGGCGACGGTCTCGGCGACCATGATGCACACGAGCACCAGGATCGCGACGTTGCCGGCACCCACGGAAAAGCCGCCGGCGATGATCTGGAACTTCGAGAAGAACGTGTTCATGGGCGGCACGCCGGCGATGGCGAGCGCCGCGACACCAAAGCCCACGCCCGAGATCGGGTACTTCTTTACGATGCCGCGAAGCTTGGGCAGCATACGCGTGCCGAGCGTAAAGGAGAACGAACCGGCGATCAGGAAGAACAGGGTCTTGGCGAACGCGTGGTTAAAGATATGGCACACGGCACCGTCAAAGGCCAGCTGGCTGCCAAAGACCGAAAGGCCCAGACCAAGGAACACATAGGAGAGCTGAGCGATCGTGGAGAAGGCCAGCAGACGCTTCATGTCCTTTTGCGGCAGGTACATAAGGAAACCAAAGAGCATGGTGACCATGGCGTCGATAATGGCAACCCAGCCCACGATCTCGGGAATCTCGCCGGCAGAGACGAGTGCACGCGCGAACACGCACACGCCGACCTTAACCATCGAGGCGCCATGCAGGTAGGCCGAAACAGGCGTCGGCGCCTCCATGGTCGAAGGCAGCCACATGTACATGGGAACCTGTGCGGACTTGGCCCAGGCCGCAAACAGCACGAGCAAAAGGACGATAGCCTTGAGCTTGGCGTCGAGGCCGGCAATCGCGGTAATGGCGAAGGTACCGGTATGGGCAAACACGATGGCGGCGCCCAGATACAGGCCGAGCGCACCGATATGCGTAATGATCAGGGCCTTCATGCCGGCCTTCTTGGCCGTAGGCGTCATGTAGTAGCTAATGAGCCCCCAAGAGCACGCACCCGTGATCTCAAAGAACACGAGCTGGCCCAAAAGGGTCGAGCTGTACACGAGGCCGGCCATGGCGCCAATGAAGGTCGCGAGGTACGCGTAGAAGCGACGACGCGGTGCGTCGGGATGCTCACGGTTATTCTCGCTCATATAGGGAATCGAATAGATCACGACAAGCAGGCCGATACCCACAAAGGCGGGCGCGAGCAGCGTGCTCATGCGATCGAAGGTGAATCCCATGACGAGGGTCTGCCCAAACGAGATCAGGGGGACCTGAGTGTCGGGCATGCCGGCGCCGGCGAAATTCGCGGCGAGGGCGATGGTGCAGACCGTCGAGACGGCGGCACCCAAAACGCTGAACCACTTGGCGTACGGACGGGGGAACAGGGCGACGAGCACCGAGGCCACCATCGGGGCCGCGATAGCGACCAAGCCGAGAAGGGACAGACTGACTGCAAATGACATTGTTTCTCCCTTCTCCTACACGCCGACGACCACGAAGACAAACGCCAGAACGGCGATGCCCACGACGGCCCAGGTCTGATTGCCAAGCACCTTAAAACGCGAACGCGAGCAGGAGTTCTCGATCACGCCGCACGCGACAAAGTCGATCAGGCACTTCACTAGGAAGATGACGGCGCCCAGAACAGCGGCGGCGCCCACGGTCGCGGGCTCGCCCCAGGGGACAAAAATCGCGCAGAACCAGGCGACGACCAGGACCTGCTTCATGGACATGGCGAGCTTGGCCATGGCGAGCGACGGGCCGGAAAGCTCGGCGATCGGACCCTCCTGAAGCTCCTGCTCGGCCTCGGCCTGGTCAAACGGCAGCTTGCCGAGTTCCATGTAGCAGGCGATCGCAAAGGCAATGCCGGCAAGGATCACGGCGACCGGTGCGTCGATGGCACCCGTCATGATGTGCTGACCCATGGTGGCGATGTCGGTGGAGCCGCACACCAGGGCGGCGGCAAACAGCGCCAGCAGCATGGACGGCTCGATGAGCACGCTCATAAGCAGCTCGCGAACGCCGCCGATACCGGCGTAGGCGTTAGACGAATCCACACCGCAGAGGGCGAAGAAGAAGCGGGCGAGCGCCAGGCTGTACATGATGGTGATGGCGTCACCAAAGACCGGGATGGGGCTTTGTGCCGTAAAGAGCGGCAGACCCATCGCGAGCATAAAGGCGACGGCGAAGAACAGCGGCGGCATAATACGCAGCGCAAAGCTCGCGTCCTCGCTCTGGGACTCGGGGCGCGCAAAGAGCTTGGCCAGGTCGCGGTAGTCCTGCATGATGCTGGGGCCGCGACGGTTGTGCATCTTGGCGCGGATAACGCGACCGAGACCGGAGAAGAACGGCGCGACGGCCATAACGACCACGCCCTGCAGAACGGCAAGTACGATGTTGTTCATGCTCTCCCCTCCTTAACCCATTTGCACGGCGAGCACGAGGAACACCACGAGTGCCGCGACGATGTAGCAGATATAGATGCTGTAATTGCCGCCTTCGAGCTTAGTCGCGAGGTCGGCGAGTTTCTCGACACCCTTATGCGGGGCATCGACGAGAACCTTGTCGGGTACGGGCTCCACAGCCTCGGCCACACCGGTGAGCTTCTGGAAGAAGTGCGCGATGGACCAGCAGACGGCCGTGCAGCGGTCGCGCAGCGTGTAGAGCGGCTGCATAAACCAGGACACCTCGGAGGCGAAGGTCGTGGCCACGACGGGCATATGCTCGTTTGGAGCATAGCCACATGCCCACGGCTGGGACTTCTGCACCTTGCCGACGGTCTTGAGTTTGCGATAACCGCAGGCAAGACCGACGAGCACCACGAGCGCAATGGCGATCGCGGGCGTGGAGGTGGCAGCGCCGGAGTACTGGTTCATGAGCTCCATGCCCTCGGCGGCAAACACGCCACCGTACGGCTGCAGCACGGACGCGGCGACATCGACCAGCACGGGCGCGATCACGGGAGCGCCAATGCCCAGCACGACGCAGATGGCCGCGAGCAGGCCCTGCGCAAACACCATGGGGGCGGGAACCTCCTTGGCATTGGCCGCGGCCTCGGAGCGGGGCGCGGAGGCAAAGGAGACGCCATAGGCCTTGACGAAGCACGTGACAGCCAGCGCGCCGGTAATGGCAAGCGCGACGGCAGCGAACACGGCCACGATCATGACGGCCTTGTCGCCCTGCATGGCGGCGTTAAACAGCGACTGGTAGGTAAACCACTCGGACACAAAGCCGTTGAAGGGCGGGATGGCCGAGATGGCAAGCGCGCCAATAAGGAAGCAGATGGCCGTTGCCGGCATACGACGGAACAGGCCGCCCATCTTCTCCATATTGCGCGTACCCGTGGAGTACAGCAGCGCACCGGCGCCCAGGAACAGCTCGCCCTTAAACATCGCGTGGTTAAACGTGTGGTAGAGGGCGGCCATCAGGGCCAGGACGGCGATGCCGACCGAGTCGAGCGCCATGGCGGCCATGGAGGCGCCGACGCCGAGCAGAATGATGCCGATGTTCTCGACGGAGTGATAGGCCAAAAGGCGCTTGATGTCATGCTCCTGCAGGGCGAAGGCCACGCCGAGGACCGACGAGATCGCACCGAAGACCATGACCATAAGGCCCCACCAGACCTGAACGCCCGAGGCGGAGAGCAGGTCGAGACCAACCTTGAGGATGCCGAAGATACCGATCTTGATCATGCCGCCGGACATGAGGGCCGACACGTTGGACGGCGCCTCGGGATGTGCCTTGGGCAGCCAGCCGTGCAGCGGGATGATGCCGGCCTTGACGCCAAAGCCAAAGAAGGCGAGCACGAAGCACACGGATGCGACCACGGGGCTAAACTGCGTAGCGCGGAAATCCGCAAAGGCAAACGAGCCACCGGCGAAGTTGGTCATGGTGAGGAAGCTCGCCATGATGAGCACAAAGCCCACGTGCGCGATCACAAAGTAGAGCCAACCGCCATGAATGGAGTTCTCGTTCTCCTCGATCACGACCAGGAAGTACGAGGTCAGCGACATGAGCTCAAAGGCGACCAGGAACCAAAACACGTTGTCGGCGGTGATGACGAGCATCATGGACGCCAAGAAGGTGTTAAAGAAGAAGCCGGCGCGGCCCTTTTTGCCCGGGTACTCATCAAAGTAGTTGAGACCGTAGATCGAACCGGCAAACGCGAGCACCGAGATGAGCGCCACGAACAGGCCGGACAGCTGATTGAGCAGCAGCTGGAAATGGGCAAACGGGAAGAACACGATGGTGTCGACCGACGTGACATCGCCCAGCACGGCCTGGATACCGGCCACAAACGAAAGCACCGCGGCGACGGCGCCGATAAGGCAGCCGGCGGTCTTGGCGGCATTATCGGCCTTGATCAGCAGAACCGAGGCGAGCGCACCGATGCACGAGACGGCAAGCGATGCGACAAACAGCGTCATGCTATCCATTGTTTACGCTCCCTTCTGCTTTCTCGGACAGGCCCTGGGCCACAGCGGTAACGTCGACGACCGGACCGTTTTCGATCGAGCGCAGGCGCTTGACCTCGTCGAGCTCGCGATCAGCCGCGCCGCCCATGACGGTCAGCGCCTTGGTGGGGCACGCCGCCACACAATGCGGGCCGTCCGGATCGAAGGCGCACAGATCGCACTTGACAGCGCAGGTGTACTGGCCGGGAGCCCACGTAAGAAGGCTGCTCAGGGACTTAGGATACGAAGGCGTCGGGTCGCACATGCCTGCGACACCGGCGATAGACGTGCCATCGGGATGGATGGCACCGAAGGGGCACGCGATGGCGCACAGCCTGCACCCGATGCACTCCTGCTCCTTGACGTGGATGCGGTCGCCATCGTGCTCGTTGGCATTCACCGGGCAGACCTCGGCGCAGGGGGCACCCTCGCAATGGTGGCAGGCAAGGGCGGCCGAAATACCGCCGGTCTTCACGAGCGCCAGGCGCGGCGTATCCTGAAGACCCTGCATCCGGTGGGCGTCGGCACAGGCGGACTGGCATGTTCCGCAGCCGATGCACCTCTCCGGGTTGATGTCGATGAAGCGGTTCATCCCCACTTCCTTTCAAAATAACGGGCCGGGCTCCCGAACGTACGGGACGCCCGGCCCAAATAGCCAACGAGAACGGGACTACACGATTTGATTCACGTGCGTCTCGTCGTCGAACTTGGCGGCGCCAGGCTCAACGTCCTGGGGAGCGGCGGCGTCCACCAGAGCCTGCTTGAGCTCGGTGTACTGACGCTCGACCTCGCCCTCTGCCCAGACCTGGTCGGCGATAGCGTCGACCTGGCAGGCGGAGAACTTGTCCTCGGGCGTATGCGAGACCGGGTCGACCTTGTGCATGGTCAGCTCGTTGCACTTGCCGATCCACCACTGGTAGGTCATGTAGACCGTGCCCTTGTTGATGCGATCGCTAATGTCGGCGCGACTGTATACCTGGCCGCGGCGGCTGTGAATCGAGACGATGTCGCCGTTCTTGATGCCGCGCGCCTGGGCGTCCGCGGGATTCATGCGGACAAAGCCGGGCTCGTCGGCAAGCAGCGCCAGCGTCTTGCAGTTGCCGGTCATCGAACGGCAGCTGTAGTGGCCGACCTCGCGGACGGTGCACAGAATGAGCGGGTACTCATCGTCGGGAAGCTCGGAGGGCGCCTCCCAGTCGTGCGCCATCAGGTTGGCGCGGCCGTCCTTGGTGGTGAACTTGCCACCAGCGAACATGTCGGGCGTACCGTGGTCGTTCACATCGGTGCTCTTGACCGGCCACTGGGCGTAACCGCCCTCGGGAGCCATCTTCTCGTAGGTCGCGCCCACAAAGTTGGGGCACAGGCTAATGCACTCGTTCCAGATCTGCTCGGTGTTGTCGTAGTGCATGGGGTAGCCCATGCGCGTGGACAGGTCCGCGAAGATCTCCCAGTCGTGGCGGCACTCGCCCTTGGGCGGAACGGCCGCGTCAAAGTGCTGGAAGCTACGGTCGGATGCGGTAAAGACACCCTCGTGCTCGCCCCAAGAGGTAGCGGGCAGGATGACGTCGGCGAGCATGGTCGTCTGCGTCATAAAGATGTCCTGGCAAATGAACAGATCCAGCTCGGAGAGCGTCTTGCGCATACCGGCCGAATCGGGCTCGGTCTGCACCGGGTCCTCGCCGTAGTTGTAGAAGCAGTGCACCTTGCCCTCGTCGACCAGGTGGCCCAGATCGGTGAGCTTGTAGCCCTCCTCGAGCGGGAGCTTTTCCTCGGGCACGCCCCAAGCTTTGGCAAACTTGGCACGCACTGCGGGGTCGGTGACTTTCTGGTAGCCAGGGTACAGGTTGGGCAGCATGCCCATATCGCAGGAGCCCTGGACGTTATTCTGACCGCGCACGGGCGCGAGGCCGGAATTGGGTTTGCCGATCTGGCCGGCAACGCAGGCGATGGAGGCGATGGTGTGCACCGTCTTCAGGTTCTGCTTCTGCTGGCATACGCCCATGCCCCAGCCAATGATGGCAGAGGGCTTCGCCGTGGCGTACATCTCGGCAGCTTGGTGGATCAACGCGGGCTCGACACCCGTGATGTCCTGTACAGATTCGGGAGTGTAGTTCTTGATGGTCTCCCACCACTCGTCAAAGCCGTTCGTGTGCTCGGCGACGAATTCCTTGTCGTAGAGGCCATCGTTGACCAGACAGTTGGCAAAGGCGTTGAGGAACGCAACGTTGCAACCGTTCTTGATCGGAAGGTAGAGATCGGCGATACGCGCGGTTTCGATATGGCGCGGATCGGCGACGATGATCTTGCAACCCTTTTCTTTGGCTCGCACGATACGCCTTGCGACGATGGGGTGCGAATCGGCAGGGTTATAGCCGAAGAGGAAAATGCAGCCCGCATCCTCCATACCGGGGATGGAGCATGACATGCAACCTGAACCAACCGTGTCCATCAGACCGAGGACAGTAGGGCCGTGTCAAGTACGGGCGCAGTTGTCCACGCTGTGGGTGCCGATGCACGCGCGCGTAAACTTCTGCATGACGTAATTCGCCTCATTGCCGCCGCCTCGCGAAGAGCCAGTGGTCATGACAGCGTTAGGACCATATTCGTCAATTATGGCCTGCATCTTAGATGCGGTGAAATCCAGTGCCTCGTCCCAGCTTACGCGCTCAAGATCCGCGCCCTTAGTGCGGCGGATCATCGGGTGCAGTACGCGAGGAGTCAAGATCTTGGTGTCGTTGATGAAGTCGTAGCCGCTCATGCCCTTAAGGCACAGCTCGCTCTGGTTGGTGATGCCGTTGAGCGGTTCGGTGCCCACGACCTGGCCGTTTTGGACCAGGAGGTTAAACTGGCAACCGGCGCCGCAGTACGGGCAGATCACTTTATGCTTCTCCATGACACCCTCCTTCCTTTTTCTGCTACCGATTACTCGGTACTAATTTGACAATCATTGGGCCTGTCGCCCCAACGCTTACGCCTCGTTTTCGATGGCGGCGCGGGCACGCTCGGCAGTCAGTTCTGCCAGGCGCTCCTCGTCTACCAGGGTGAGGCCCTTGGTCGGGCACGCCTCGGCACACGCCGGACCGCCGGGACGGTCCACGCACAGGTCGCACTTGAGCACGAAGCTCTTGGTCTGCGAACCCACGCGAACGTCGCCCATCAAGACCGGAACCTGCGTGGTCGCCACGCTCACGGCGCCAAAGGGGCATGCCATGACGCAGCTCTTGCAGCCGATGCAGTTGTCCTCGTTGACGCCGATACGATGGTTCTTTGGATCAAAGAACAAGGCGCCCGTAGGACAGGCCTTCGCGCACGGGGCATCCTCGCAGTGATGGCAAGCCACCGGTGCGGAGATCTCGTACGTACGCGTCACGCGCAGGCGCGGCGCGGCGATGTTGCCGGGGATGTCGTGCGCCTCGATGCACGCCGCCATACAGGTTTGGCACCCAATGCAGCGTGAGGAATCGGCTACGACTCGTTTATTGCCCATGTTGTTCACTCCCTCCTGAATCCCATGCCGGAGAGACCCTGTCGACGTTGCCCCGGACCGCCCGTGGTCCGGCATCGGCGTATCGAGTGCATGCGGCGAAACAGGCACTTCGATAGAATTCCTCCAACGATATACAGGTTAAATATACGCAGTTGCAGGTGGCAAACTTGAGCATAGGCCCTGCAATACGGGTGTATTGCAGGGGTTTTGGCAGGTTGGAATTATTCTCTAGAAGCTATAAAGGTGAGTGTATTACATGCGTACATCCAAGGGAGATTTCACGCTCGTTTCTGAAAGATGTAGTACGTTTGTAATATCGTTTACACTCAATTACTCTAGTGCAATAAAGTAGTGGTTGTAAGATTGGCTATTATTAGCCGATGTTGTATTTGACTATTCAAATTGCACGCTCATTAAGGGAGGCCAGTGATGTCATCGACTCAAAAACGAGCCATCCTGCAGGTGCGCATTCGCGAGGAAGACAAGCAGCATGCCGAACGTCTCTACGACGCCATGGGCACATCGCTCGCCGAGGCTGTCCGTCTATTTGTCGCGCAGAGTATTTTGATGCGCAAGCTCCCATTTCAACCGGTCGCCGTGCGCTCCAAGGACGGCACGGCCGCCTATGGACTGCTCAAAGCATACGGGGACCCCAATCGCCGCTCCGAGGAGCGCAATGCCTGGATTGAATACCTAGCCACAGAAAGCGACGAGTCGGTTTTGGGTCCCGAGGAAGTAGATATCCATGAGTAGCACCATCATCGACGAGACCGTCATCCTTCGCTACCTGCTTGACGACGACGAGGTCCTGTCACCGCGCGCCGCCAAGGTCATCGCCACGCGCACCGCACGTGTCTACCCCGAAATCATCACGCGCGTCGTGGTCACGCTGCGTGACGTCTACAAGGTCCCGCGTGTGGAGATTGCGACGGCCATGACCAAGCTGCTCGATGACGTCATGGTCGACGAGCCCACCGTTGTCTCCCTTGCCGTCAAACTCTTTGGCAAGACCCATATGGACTTTACCGACTGCCTCCTCGCCGCCCGAACCGCCATCTACAACGATGATGTCGTGAGCTTTGGCAAGCCCATCATCCAAGGCATGATCGATTACCGCCACAAGCGCCAAACCGCAGCCGAAGCCCGCAGCCGAAGCCCGCAGCCGAAGCACCGACTCCACCATCGACAAGCTCCGCCACCAATCCCGCAGCTAACCCCCATCCCCTCCTAAGTTGCGGTGAAATAGTTCCTGGATTTAGGCTTATTTGAGCTTTTCAGGAACTATTTCACCGCAACTTTCTGTAAGGGTGGTTTTAAGTGCCGCCGAGGGGCACTAATCAACCGTTTGCCGATATGTTTGGCTCTGACTCATGGCTCTGACCTGCTCCGTCAAGCTTTTGGTCAGTTCATGGCAAGGTCTGGCGGACCAAATATGGGATAGCGTAGTGTCATTCACTCCCCCTCGAGACCATGGGGTCGAAAATGAGCCATGATAAACGCTGTTCCAAACCGCAAGTAGAGCTGTTCTTCCGGTTATTCGAGGCCCATCATGGCGGGCACCTGTTTGTAGCTACCAAAAAATGGGATGAACGCTGTGCCTACGCACTCATGCAAAAAGAGATGATTATTCGACTCTACAACCATGTCTACGCTGATCCCGCGTATTGGAATGACCTCGGCGTCGAAGATCGCATCTTTCAATTGGCATCCGCCATTGCGGTCGTTGAACCGGATGCCGTGTTTTGCGGAGCAACGGCGGCACTGCTCTATGGCATCGGTTCTGCATATTCGCTTCTCGACAAGGTGCAGGTACTGCTGCCGCGTTCCACCAGACGCGATATGTACGAATTCGTTGAATACCGACGCTGGCGGCCGGGCGACGTATGGCAGCTCGGCCCGTTTACGTTAACGGATCCATATCGCACGGTGGTCGACATCGCTCGAACGAGCGCTTTTCGATATGCACTAGGCTATGTCGACGGGTTGGCTCGTGAGTACGGTGTCGAGCGTGAAGAATTGCGTGCATATGCACAAGCGAACTGCCGCGGACTGCACGGCATCGCGCGCGCATTTGACGTTTTTGAACACATGGATGGCAGATCGGATAACGGTGGAGAATCCGAAGCGCGGGCGGCAATGATTCTGGCGGGAGTTGCCACTCCCGAACTTCAGGTTGAAATCACTCGGCCTGGAAACGCCGGCTATTATTTGGCAGATTACGGCTGGCAAATGCCAAACGGCTCTTGGATGCTGGCTGAGCTGCATGGACTAGGCAAGTTTGAGGACGATGCCCAAAATGATTCGGAACATGCTGCGGCAGAAACCTATCGAGATGCCCTCGTGCGCGACGCGAACCTGCGTGCCATGGGCCACAACGTCATTCATTTCAAGCTCTCAGACACCTACGATGTCAAAGCGTTCGGCTCCATGATGCGCGGCTACGGTATTCCAACCACAAAACCCTACGCAGACTCCTGACCGGCTGTCCTCATCTTCTCGACAACAGAACCCATCATCGACCCAGACCGCTCAGCCTCAATAAGTTGCGGTGAAATAGTTCCTGGATTACAGCTTTTGCGGCTAATCCAGGAACTATTTCACCGCAACTTAGGAGGGGATGTGGGGTCCCCGGCATGTATATGAAAACGGCTCTGATTCCCAGAAGGAAACAGAGCCGTTAAAACTATCCTATGGAGCGGGCGACGGGAATCGAACCCGCGTCATCAGCTTGGAAGGCTGGGGTTCTACCATTGAACTACGCCCGCAAGATATGGTCGGGACGACAGGATTTGAACCTGCGACATCCTGCTCCCAAAGCAGGCGCGCTACCAAACTGCGCCACGTCCCGAAGATGTTGAGCAGCTAAGGTCTAAACCTTGCGTGTCCCAAAGCGAAGGAAATTATAGGGGAGACTCCCCGCCTGTGCAAGCGCAGAAACCCTAGCTCCTCGAATGTGTGACAAACTGGCTATGAACCAGACCGATCACAAACGCCGCCACAGCAACCGGTGCCCACGCCGCACCGATATCTGCCAACGGCAGCGCATCGAACGGCAGCCACGTACCCGCAAAGAACGCATCGCGGACCGAGGTAATCACACTCTGCACGGCGACCACGCCGCCGACCCAGACCCACACCTGCGGATGCGCGTCGCAAAAACCATGCACCAGGCCCATAAGTACCAGCACAATGGCAACGGGATACAGGGCATTGAGCATAGGCACCGAGAACATAAGAATCACGTCGAGGCCCACGTTGGAGAGCACGCACGAAAACGCAGCGAACACAAAGACGAGAATCGCAAAGGGGCGGCGCATGGCCTCCTCGGAAGCCTCCGCTCCCCCTTCGAACACATACGTCTCGCAGAAGTAACGCGAGCAGCAGCTGATGAGGCCGATGCACACGTTCATGCAGGCAAGGAAAAAGATCGCGAAGACCACGACCGTGCCGACAAGGCCAAAGTGCATGGAGGCAGAGAGGGCAAGGATGGCAGCGCCGTTGGTGGCATCGGGCATAACCGTGCCGAGCTGCATGCCGGCAAGCGCCAGGCCGCAGTAGATAATGGCCATGAGCACGCCGGCGATCACACCCGAACGCGAGATCTCAAAGGCCACGCGCTTGTCATCGGTAACGCCCAGCTCGTGGATGGTCTCGGCGATGATAATTCCAAAGGCGAGCGACGCAAGCAGGTCCATGGTCTGGTAGCCGGTCAAAAAGCCCTGCACGGCAGCACCGGCATTGTAGGGAGCCTGCGGCGCGGCAGCGGGACCCAACGGCGAGACCACGGCGGCACCCACAACCAGCACGATGAGCGCAATGAGCGCGGGGCCCGTAATGCGGCCGAGCACGCGCGTGATGACGCCCGGACGCAGCGTGAGCGCAAACGCGACGACAAAGAAGCCGACGGCAAACACCAGGCGAGCCGTGCCGAGCGAAACGCCCTCGGGCAGCAGCGGCACCAGCATCTCGAAGGCCGTAGAGCTTGTGCGCGGAATGGCCAGGCACGGGCCGATGGCCAGATACACCGCCGCAACAAAGAACTCACCGAACTTGGGGTGCACGCGGCCGGCAAGCTCGCGCGCCGTTCCGGCAAGCGCCACGGCGATAAAGCCCATGACGGGCAGGCCGATGGCGGCGATGAGAAAGCCAAGCATAGCGACCGGCGTGGCAGAACCTGCCTGCAGCGCCAGCAGTGGCGGAATAATGAGGTTGCCGGCGCCAAAGAGCATCGAGAACAGGGCGATGCCGACGGTGACAACATGGTCGGAGCGCAGACCGCGCGGGGCGGATGAAGCCATGGGTCCACCTTTCGGGTTGAAACAAAAACGGGACGGGCAAAAACACCAGTGCCGCAAGTATAAACGGTCTAGAATCTTTAGCAGGCTAAATCGCACAGAGCATCGATAGCCGTGTCGACTTCTTCGGTCGTGTTGAAATATCCAAACGAGAAACGGACGACGCCCTGGCGCTCGGTCCCCAGCGCACGGTGCATGAGCGGGGCGCAATGGGCGCCGGGGCGCGTCGCAATCCCCCACCCCTGCATGAGCGCATCCGAGATCTCGGCAGAGTCGATATCGCCCACGTTGAGCGACACAATTGCAGAGCGCGTCGGCTGGTCAAAGGCGCCGTAGAGCTTAATCCCCGGAATCTCGCGCACACCGGCAAGGAAGCGATCGGCGAGCGCACGCTCGTGGGCAGCAATCGCCTCGACCCCACCCTGGGCCTCGATAAAGTCGAGACCAGCGGAAAGGCCCGCGATGCCGTGACCATTGAGCGTGCCCGCCTCAAGGCGCGTGGGCCACTCAAGCGGCTGCAGCGCATCGAAACTGTGCACGCCCGTACCGCCCATGGCCCACGGCGCCACGTCAATGCCCTCTGCCACGGCCAGGCCGCCGGTCCCCTGCGGACCCATGAGCCCCTTGTGGCCGGTAAAGCACACAACATCGAGCCCCATGGCGTGCATATCGATATGCGCCGCGCCGGCAGACTGCGAGGCATCGACGATCACAAGCGCGCCGGCCGCATGAGCCATGGCGGCCACACGTGCAACGTCGACCGCGTTGCCGGTCACATTGGAGGCGTGCGTCACCACCACGGCACGCGTGCCCGGCGCGACCAAGCGCTCGAGCTCGTCGTAGTCAAGCACGCCGTTCGCGTCACAGCCCGCATGCTCAACGGTCACGTCCTGCTCTACCGCTAGGCGGTTGAGCGGACGCAGCACGGAGTTGTGCTCGAGCACCGTAGTGACCACACGGTCGCCGGGGCGCACCACGCCATTGATGACGGTGTTGAGCGCCGCGGTGGAGTTGGGCGTAAAGCACACGTGGTCCGCCCTAGGGCAACCCAAAAGGCGCGCGAGCTTGGCACGGCAAGCATGAATCGTACGGGCGGCATCGAGGGCACCCGACGTGGCGCCGCGCCCAGCATTGCCGAGCGAGCACATCGCCTGCGTCACGGTATCGATGACCGTTTGCGGCTTATGCATGGTCGTCGCCGCGTTATCCAGATAGATCATCGCACGACCTCCCACATATCGATCACGGTATAGCCCTCGGTGGGAACGCCCGCCGCGGCGAGTTCGCCGCGCAGCAGGTCCTCATCCGAAGGCAGCGCCTTCCACGCCAAGCCGCAGCCAGCAGCGACCTCCCCGGGCACGGGAATCGTGCGCCCGGGAAGGCCACGCTCGATGCATAGAGTCTCGCACCCCATGGCGGCCGCCGTGGTAGGAAACGTGATGACAAGCGCCGGGCGCTTTTCTCTCATGACAATCCCGCCCAAACGCTACGGGCGCACGACGCGCACGGCCTGCTCCATCTTCTCCACGATCACGTACATGTTGGTGACCTCGCCCACAGCGAGCTGGTCCTTAATGCCATAGTGGTCGAGGCAGGTGCCGCAGGTAAGGATCTCGACGCCCTGCTCGGCCAGGCCCTTCAGGTCATCGAGCACCGGCGAGCCCTCGACGGTGAGCTTGGCTCCGCCGTTATAGAACAGCATGGACGCGGGCAGCTCCTCCTGCTGCGTCACGGCAAAGATGAAGGCCTTCATGAGCTTGTGGCCCAGCTCGTCGTCGCCGCGGCCCATGCAGTCGGTGTAGACGGAAATGACGAGCTTGCCCTTGCCGGTGCTGGCATCACAGAAGGCGGCGCCATCCTGCTCGGGATCAGCCACGGCAACGGCACCAGAGGTCGCCACGGTCACGTGCCACTCGGCGTCAGAAACCTTCTCGACCGAGGCCGTGCAGCCCTTCTCCTGCGCCATCTTGGAGATGTTCTTGACGGCGGTCTCGTTATCGACCGAGGTCACGACGGCACCCTCGCCATCAAGCTGTTTGAGCGCCTTAAGCGTCTTGACGACGGGCAGCGGGCAGGCATCGCCCATGGCATTGACATCAATCTTGGTAGACATAGTAAATTCCTTTCGAATAAATCGTTTTAGAACGGTGCATAGTTCAATAAACGTGTCGTTAACGGACAACGTGGACAGCGGGACCACCTGGCACCGGCTCGCACACGCGACCGACGACGGCGGCGATACGCCCCTCGGCATGCAGACGGCGCGCAAGCTCATCCACATCGGCAGCAGGTGCCGCGATAAGCAGGCCACCAGACGTCTGCGGATCGTACAACGCGTCGAGCATGCCCGGCTCCAGGTCCCCATCGGCAGCCACGCGCGGGCCAAAGAAGTCCTGGTTGCGGTAGGAGCCCGCGGGGATAATGCCCAGACGCGCCATGTCGAGCACTTGGTCAAAGAGCGGCACCGCTCCCGACGCAAGCTCAACCTGCACGCCCGAGCCCTCGGCCAGCTCGCACGTGTGCCCGATCAGGCCAAAGCCCGTGACATCGGTGCAGCCGTGAAGCTCGAGTCCCTCGGCCAGACGAATCGGAGCCTCGTTGAGGGTACGCATCGAGTCAAACATGGCTGCGGCCTCGTCCTGCTCGATAAGCTCGCCCTTAATGGCCGTGGTGATGATGCCCGAGCCGATCGTCTTGGTCAACAGCAGAACATCGCCCACGCGCGCGCCGCTGTTGGCGAGCATGCGGTCGAGCGCGACAAACCCGCTCACAGACAGGCCGTACTTGGGCTCGTCGTCGTTGATGGTGTGGCCGCCCGCGATGGAGCAACCCGCCTCGACGCACTTGTCGGCGCCGCCCGCCAGAATCTGACCGGCAACCTCAACGCCCAGACAGCTCGGGATGCACAGCAAGTTCATGGCATGGCTCGGCCGCCCGCCCATGGCGTAGATGTCCGACAGTGAGTTTGCCGCGGCAATCTGGCCAAACAGAAACGGGTCGTCGACCATCGGTGGGAAGAAGTCGATGGACTGCACGAGCCCCAGGTTCTCCCCTACGCGGAAGACGCTCGCATCGTCGGAGGTATCGAACCCCACGAGCAGGTTGTCGTTATGCACATTGGGCAAGTCGCCCAGGACCTGGGCGAGAGCTCCGGGAGCCAACTTAGCGGCTCAACCGCTCGCGGCCGTCATAGACGTGAGCTTAATCTGATCGTCAGCCATCGATACCTCCTCTCATCGGTCAATCATTTTCTCCCAGTATACGCATGAATGCGAGCCTGCGGCGGATGCATTAATTGAGCGCCTGTGCGCGAATCGCCGCGCCGATGGCACCGGCAAAGCGAGCCTGGGGCGAGGTGGTCACCGGCGACCCCAGCAGCTCGCCCAACCGCTCCACCACGAAGGCGTTCTCGCACAGGCCACCGGTCAGGTAGTACGGGGCGCCCGCAGCCTGCCCGGCCATGGTCGCCACGCGCGAGACCACGCTGTCGATCACGCCACGCGCAATGTTCTCGCGCGGCTCGCCGCGACCGATCAGGCTGATAACCTCGCTTTCGGCAAACACCGTGCACATGCTGCTGATCTTGGTGGGCTCGCCGGAGCGCGCCAGGACGGCCATCTGCTGCTGGGAAATGCCTAGGCGGTCGGCCATGATCTCCAAAAAGCGCCCCGTGCCGGCAGCGCACTTGTCGTTCATGGCAAATTTGGCCACGCGACCGCCCTTGATCTGAATGACCTTGGTGTCCTGACCGCCCACGTCGATCACGGTGCCGTGGTCGCCAAACAGGCGCACAGCACCGGTACCGTGGCAGGTAATCTCGGTCACGACCTTGTGTGCATAGGGCACGGCGACACGGCCGTAGCCAGTCGCGATCACGCGAACGTCGTCGGCAGCCACGTCATAGCCGGCCGCTACCAGTGCCTCGCGCAGCCGCTCGGAAGCATCGACCGAGGAGAACCCGGTTGGTTGCACGCACGTCCACGCCACCGAACCCTCCCCGTCGACCACAGCGGCCTTAGCCGCTGTAGACCCGATATCGATCCCGATCCCTATCATGGCTCTCTCCCAATCTAAACATCATAGACAGTGGCGCGTTCAGGCGCCTTAGCTCTAGGTTTCTCAGGTGCCGGAGATTGCCCCGAAAGAGGAGCGCAGCGTACTTTGGGTACGCAAGCGACGGTTTGAGGGGCAAGGTCGGGTGTCTGGGGAAGCTAGAGGGTTTCGATGAAGGCGGCGATGCGGGTCTCGATCTGGCCCATGTCGCCGTTGCTGTAATCGGTCTCAATCTTCATATACGGAATACCCGCACCCTCAACAGCTTCCTGCATGCGTGCGCTCTCCACGTTAAAGGTATGGCACGCCTGGAGCACGTTCTCCACTACGCCATCGACGTGATACTTCTCGCACATGGCCAGCGTGTTTTCCATACGACCGTCGTTGGGCGTCATGACCGAACAGTTGATATCCAGGTAGCGGTCTGCGATGGCGCGCAGGATGTCGGGAGCCTCCGGATCGATCATCATGGCCGCCGTGCGCTCGCCCGAGCAGTCGTCCATGCACACGACCACACCGCCGTTGGACTCGATGGTGCGACCGATCTTGTTGATCACACCGCCCACCGGGCAACCGGTGATCAGAATGCGCTTGGCATCCGCCGCAACCGGGCGCTCGCCCGTGTCGTAGGCCTCGCGCAGCTTGACGACCTTTTGCTCCAGCTGCTGCGTATAGGCCTCGATATCAAAGCTGAACGTACCAGCAAACATAGTGCTCATCAGGTCGACGCCGCTCATGGCCGCCGGCTGGTTGGCCTGCAGGGCAAACATGTCGAGCTGGGCCGCACGCAAGCGGTTGCGACGACGGACGGCAGCGCGCAGGTCATCGTCAGTGATCGTGATACCGTAGAAGTTCTCGAGTTCCTCCTTGAGCAGACGGCACTCCTCGTACCAGCCCTCGCGCTCGTAGGCGCGGTCGCGGCCCTGCGGAAGATGCAGAATGTGCGTGCGCTTGAGCTCGTTGAGTAGCTCGTACATCTTCTTCTTGCCGTCGCAGGTGGTCTCGCCGATGATCATGTCGCTAAAGTACGTAAACGGGCACTTTTGCGAGTAGGCAAAACCGTACGTCGACTTGATGAGCGGACACAGATTTGCCGGCAGCACCTTCTCGGCCTCGGGAATCACCTCATCGGACGTACCGCACAGAGCCACGCTCGCAGCCCCCGCGGCATCGATAATCTCGAGCGGCGTATAGCTGCACAAAAAGCCGACCAGGCGATTACCCGCCTGCTTGTAATCCTTGACGCGAATAAACGCCGCCTTGCGCTGCTCGTTGAACTCCTCAAACGTGCGCGGTAACGGCTGCTCAATATATTCCGACATATAACTCCTTAACAAACCTTTTAACCAACCAAGGAAACGGCTTTCCCAGGTGCTCGAGGTTGCCGTGAAAGAGGAACGCCGCGTACTTTGGTACGCAAGCGACGGTTAAAACGGCAAGATCGGGTGCCTGGGGA
This sequence comes from uncultured Collinsella sp., assembly GCA_902467875.1. Lineage (GTDB taxonomy): Bacteria > Actinomycetota > Coriobacteriia > Coriobacteriales > Coriobacteriaceae > Collinsella. The sequence continues at coordinate 23,127 of CABQWP010000011.1, forward strand.
AGCCGCCGAGACGGATAGCCCTAAATGGTTTCCAAGAAAGCCTCAATGCGCGTCTGCAGCTGGCCTGCGTCCTCGCCGGCGTAGTCGGTGGTGATGTGCATAAACGGAATGCCTGCCTCCTCGGCGGCCTTCTCCACGGCAAACGACTCCATCTCGTAGAGCGTGCAGAACTGCAGGGCCACGTCGACGATGCCGTCGGCATGCAGGTCCTTGGCCATCTGGACAATATCCTTCATACGCTGGTCGTTGGGCGTAAAGACGGCGCAGTTGATCTTAAAATAGCGCTCGGCGATGGCGTCGAGCATCTCGTCGACCGTCTCGCCGGACTCGTCGACCAGGTCCTTGTAGTAGCGCGAGCCCGTGCAGGACTCCTCGCCTACCACAACGCCGCCGGCCTTCTCGATGAGGTTGAACAGCTTCCAGTTGGGCACGGCCATGGGCGTACCGGTATACAGGATGCGCTTGGTCCCCTTGGGCGCCACGCCCTCGCCGGCCTCGACACGCTGCTCGCACTCAGCCGCCATATCGTTGATGGCTCCGGTCAGACGCGGCGTTTCGTCCATAAAGGCGGCCTGAACGGTCAGCAGGCTATCGAGACCGCTGATGGGCGCCGGGTCGGCAGCGCGCGTGGCTGCGAGGCGCTGCAGGGCGCGACGCTTCTCATTGACGGCGTGGATGGCGGCCTTCAGACGCTCGGGCGTAATCTTGACGCCGCACTCTTCCTCGATCTTGGCGGCAAGCTTTTTAACCTCGGCCTTCCAGGTCACGAGCGTCGACTCGTCGTGCACGTTGGGGATATCCATGACGTACATGTTCTTTTGCGTGGCAAAGAACTCGTAGGCCTTCTTCTTGCCATCGCAGGTGTTCTCGCCCACCACCAGATCACTCGACTCAATGTAGGGGCAGACCTCGCCCAGCTTAAAGCCGGCAAAGCTCTTGATGAGCGGACAGGTGTTGCGCGGCAAGTGCTCCTCGACCTTGTCCGTTGCCCAGTCGGCACCCGAGCACAGGCCCACGGGGATGCCATCGCAGGCAAGCACGATCTCCTCGGGCACGTAGACGCAGAACGAACCGACGATCTTGGTGGCCTCGCCGGCCTCCTTCTTGTCGAGCATCTCCTTAATACGGCCGCTGTGGATGTTGGTGGCGACAAAATCCAGGTAGGACGTAGACTTGGGGCGATTGTTCTGCGTCAGGAACATATCGCCGTACATCTGGCCCACGGCGCCCAGCAGCATGTCGTGGTCGGCAAGATTCATGCCGAGGCTCTCCCACATCGGATGGAAATCGAATTCTTCAGCCATGGTGGTTCCCCTCTCGAACCAAAAATGAATAGCTACGGTATTGCTGCACGGTGGGTGGCGAAAACCCAGCCGCGCCTAAACCCGGAATTTTGGGGAACCTGCTTTGCGGTCGATTATTTAGTTGCGCGTCGTCTCTCCCGGAGCCGTGAACATACCTGCTCATATGCGGCTCCGAGCCATATACAGGGCGCGCGCCGCAACGCGACGCGAATATGTCTTCTGCGGCATCAGCGCGCCCTCCTTTTCTCGTCGAAGGTAACTATATCAACGGTTGTCGTCCAGACGAACACCGCCGACATGCGTACGACAGCGTCGAGATGCGAGCATCTCACTGTCTGATAATTAATTATCAGACAGATAAGGTTTAGTCATGTAGAAATCGGCGAACGGCGAAGTGAAAACAAAGCGGTCGAGGACTACCTCCTCGACCGCATCGCCCCCGCATTATCGGCAAACGAGATGAATCCTGCTTGCATCAAAATGCATGCGCAGAGTCTCACCCGCCTGCGGCAGCTCTTCCACGGGTACACTCACCTTATTCACCTTCCACTGCAAACGCGTGGGCGCATCAGCACGCGGCACGTCCAGCAGCACCAGCCGCTCAAAGCGCGAATCGCTCACACGGGCCACGTGCAAATCATAGCTGTTGCGTCCCCGCTCCGCGCGATTGTCAACATGGAAGTAGCTTGCGCGAATGCCCAGGTACGCTGCATTATCGGGAACCTCGCGACCCACGTTAAAGGTCATGCCCCAGTCGAGGGCCTCAACTTCTTCGTCGCCGATCTTGCGCGCCCGGCTTGTGTTCTTGCAGCCCGTCAGGCGCAGTGCCGCCAGCGTCTGCGGACGGCGGACCACGTCCTCGACGGAGCCGATCTCCTCCACATGCCCGTCGTGCATCACGCAGATGCGCCCGCACAGGCGGCACGCTTCGTCGATGTCGTGGCTCACGTAGAGCACGGTACGGTTACAGACGTCGAACAGGTCGAGCATGTTCTGTTCGAGGGCGCTCTTAAGATAGGAATCGAGTGCGCTCATGGGCTCGTCGAACATAAAAATGCCCGGATGCGCCGCCACCATGCGGGCAAGCGCCACACGTTGTTGCTGACCGCCCGAGAGTCGCGCGGGATAGCGGTCGGCAAAATCGGACAGACCGAAAATGCCCAGATAGCGCTCGGCGAGCTTTTTGCGCGCGGCGGCGTCGCCCGCATCCTTTACACCGGCGCATACGTTATCGGCCACCGTCATGTTGGGAAACAGCTGATAGTTTTGGAACAGCAGGGCGCATTTTCGCTCCTGGGGCGACAGGTTGATGCCCGCCGCCGAGTCAAAAAAGGTCACGCCGTTGACGACGATCTTGCCCTCGTCGGGCGTCTCCACGCCGGCAATGCAGCGCAGCGTGCAGCTCTTGCCGCAGCCAGAGGCACCCAGCAGCGCCACACGCTCCTCACCGGCCTCAAGCTGCATATCGAGCATAAAACCCGGATAGCGCTTTTTAATATCCAGAACGAGTGACATGGCCTATCGGCCTCCCTGCATAGCGGGCTCATCGCGCATGAGCTCAGCCAATGCCTCGCGATCGATACGCAGGGCATCGCCGCCCGCCGGGTCGAGCGAATCGCCCTGACCGGCGAGCTCTTTGGCCTTCTTGCGCTCCGCACGGGAAAGGCCACGCTCGCGGTACTTTTGCGAATGTGCCGTATACATGTTGATGAATAGGATGACCAAAAAGCTAAAGACGATCACGACGGCGACCCAAAAGAGGGCCACCGAGGTGTTGCCGCCCATCCACTCAAAGTAGATGGCGATGGGGATGGTCTGGGTAATGCCGGCGTAGTTACCCGCAAAGAACAGGGTGCAGCCAAACTCGCCCATCGCGCGGGCAAAGGCGAGCACCGTGCCGGCGGCAATCGAGGGCCAACCAAGCGGCATCATAAGCTTGGTAAAGATGCGACGCTCGGACCATCCCAGGGTTCGCGCGGCGTCGAGCATCTGCGTGTCGAGGCTCTCGAAGGCTCCGAGTGCCGTACGATAGACGAGCGGGAACGACACCACCACGGCAGATATCACCGCTGCGGGCCACGTAAAGACGATGGAGACGCCGTGCGCGATGAGCCACTGGCCCACCCCGGTCGAGCGGCCAAACAGCATGAGGAGCAGAAAACCGCAGACCGTGGGCGGCAGCACCATAGGAATCGTAAAGACCGAATCGAGCAGGCCCTTGATGCGACTCGAGGTACCCATAGTCTTCCACGCGGCGAACAGGCCCAACGCAAAGGAGATCAGCAGTGCAAGGCCGCTCGTTTTTATGGACACCCAAAACGGGCGATAGTCGATGTCGCCCAAAAAGGAGACCAGAGAGGTCAAGGGCCCTTGCTCATCCCGCAACATGACAGACGACGCCTCTACCATTTGAGCGCTATCAAGCCAACGCGCGCCGCCCTTGGCATCACCCGAGGCTGATGCAATCACCACATAGCGGTCCCCATCCGCACCGCGCTCGTCAAAGCCATAGGTATACCCACCGGCATCAAACGTTGTTTCCGCCGTGACATACCAAGGAAGATTCACGTCCCCTAGCTGCGCACCTCCCATGCAGTTTGCGCTGTCGAGCTTACAGACGAGGGCCTTGAGACCCGATACGCACTCGTTATCCTGCGGATCCAACCCATACTTCTCGACCGCCTTGGGCGACATCCACACCACAACGCGATCGGCAGCAGGTGCCACTACAAGGTCCACGTCCTCGTCAACGGGAAACCGATAGCCCTCAGGCTGGCCCTCCATGGCACGAGCGGTCCCCTTGGCCAACCGCTCAAAACCCTCGATCCCATAGGAAAGCCCATGGGCGGTCGCAGCAACCTGGGCCCCGTCCTCAGCGTCCCCAGCAAACGCAAATCCCGGCACCCAGCAAAGCGCGAAGGTCAAAGCACAGGCGACAAGCATGCGGAATCTATTAAGCACGAAAAGCTCCAAGCGAATACAAGGACGGAGTGAAAAACAAAACGATGGAATTATCGCGCCAAGCCGCACTACTCGGAAAGCTCAAAGCCGTACTTGGCCCAAATCTTCTGGGCCTTCTTGTTGGTCAGGCAGAAGTCGATGAACGCCTTGGCCTCGTCGGCGTGCTCGGAGCTCTCGGCAACGGCACCCGGGTACACGATGGGTTTGTGCGAATCCTCGGGGCACACGAAGGCTTCCTCGATGCCGTCGTAGCGGAAGATATCGGAGCTGTAGACAAAACCGGCCACGCAGTCGCCTGTAGAGACGTAAGACGCAGCGGTGCCGACCTTGTCGGCCAAGGCCACCTTGTCGGCGATCTCGGGCACATACTCGCCGTCGTCGCCCTCGGTACCGGTGTAGAGGCCCACGGAGGCCAGGGCCTGGTTGGCGTACTTGCCGGCGGGGACGGTCTTGGCGTCGCCGATGGCGATCTTGCCGTCCAGATTCGCGACGTCGGCGATGGCCTCAACCTTGGTGTCGGAGCCCTCGGCGCGAATAATCACGAGGTCGTTGACGAACATGTCCTCACGGGTGCCGGCGTCGACGAGCTCGGCGGTCTCAGCGTCATCCATGGTGCCCTTGGAAGCGGTGATGAGCACGTCGACCGTGGCACCGGCGCGCATCTGCTCGACGAGGTCGCCAGACGCCTTAAACTGCGTGTCGGCAAACGTGGTGCCGGTCTGCTCGGTGTAGAACTCCTGAACCTCGGGCAGGGCCTTCTCGAGCGAGTTGGCGGCAAAGACCTGCAGCTCGACAGCCTTCTTCTTAGAGGAAGACTTGACGGAGCCGGCATCGGAACCAGCGGGCTCGGACGTCTTGTTGCCCGAGCAGCCGGCAAGGCCAAGGCCGGCGGCAGCGGCAGCAGAAAGCGAGACAAAACCGCGGCGTGAAACCATATCGAACATATTCAACCCTTTCGAACGCTATGCCCGGGCACCCCGCCGCAGGCTTTATTCTGTTACTAGATTATACTTCCGCGCGAATAATGTTTGTGATAATTACTTCTCGCCTAATAAATTTCTTTTACCGATAACCCCGAGACGGCTGCACTGTCGCTGCATAAAAAAGGCGGAGCAGCCCGTAAGGTCGCTCCGCCGCAGGTAGTGCGCTTATTTGGCGTGCCCACCGCCCGCCGTCATTTGGGCCGCATGCTCTAACTGGTCGCTCACGGCCTCCCAGCTTTCGCGGGCCGCTTTCGTAGATCCCGGAAAGTTGATGACAAGCGTATACCCACGCTGCATGCACACGGCGCGCGAGAGCATAGCGCGGCGCGTCTTGGTCATGGAGTACGCACGGATTGCCTCTGCAATACCCGGCACATCGCGGTCGCAGACGGCACGCGTCGCCTCGGGCGTCACATCGCGCATCGAAAGCCCCGTGCCGCCGCAGGTGAACACGACATTGGCGTGGCACTCATCGGCGGCTTCCACAATGGCATCACCGATCTCGCTGGCATCGTCGCGCACGACCACATGTGAGGCAACCGTCCAGCCCTGCGCCACGATGAGTTCCTCGAGCGCAGCTCCGGCCTCATCCTGGGCAAGATCGCGCGTATCCGAGCACGTCACGATCGAAATCTTCAACTCCATAGTCTTCCTCCTACAACACCGTTCCCTCGGGCAGGTCGACGCGCACGACATCCACGACGTCGCCCGCCTTAAGCTCGCACGGTCCTTCGTCAATGCGCAACAGGCAGTTCGCGCGCTGCATAGTTCCGAGCAGCGCCGAATTCTGCGTCTTGGCCTCGGTCACCAACAGCTCACCGGTCTCGGGGTCGCGCAAAACCGTGGCGCGATCGAAGAAGCGACGATCTTGTCGCTTTTTCACGCCGTGCGTGAGCGTCGCCTGCTGCACGGGGCGCGCACCCTCGGCAAAGCCGCGCATCTTACGGATCGCCGGACGGGCAAGCATCTCAAAGCCCACATACGCCGCCGCCGGATTGCCTGAAAGTCCCAGGCAGGGCTTACCTGCGAGCAAGCCAAACGTGATGGCCTTGCCCGGACGCATCGAGATGCGGTCAAACAGCACCTCGCCTTCGCGCCGGACGAGCGCCGTCACGAAATCGAAATCGCCCGCTGAGGCGCCACCGCTCGTAATGACAAAATCGCACTCCTGCACGGCACGATGCACCAACTCGGCAATCGCCTCCTCATCATCGGGTGCAATGCCGTAGAACACGGGCTCGGCGCCGGCATCGAGTGCCTCGGCCATCAGCGCCGAGGAGTTGGAGTCGCGAATCTGACCGCGCGCCGGCACGTTACTCGGTGCGACCAGTTCCGTGCCCAGCGAGATGATGCCCACACGTGGGGCAGCGTGCACCTTCACGCTCGCGTATCCGGCGCTTGCCAGCAAACCCGCGCCCGCCGGAGCCACAATCTCTCCAGCACGCATCACGGCATCGCCAGCATGCGCTTCCTCAGCTGCCGAGCGAACATTCTCCCCCACCTTTGCCGGCGCCGAGAACCTCACACGCGAGCCCTCGTTGCCGTCACCGTCGAGCACATCGACGATCTCATACTTCACCACGGCATCGGCACCTTCGGGTACCGGAGCGCCCGTCATGATGCGGACCGTCTCGCCCGCGCCGATTGTGCCCTCAAACACATGGCCCGCGGCCTCGTGTCCGATAACGTCGAGCGTCACCGGCGCCTCGCCAGACGCCTGCGCCAAGTCCGCCGAGCGCACGGCATATCCGTCCATAGCGCTGTTGGCAAACGGCGAGATGTCGATATCGGCCACCGCGTCCTCGGCCAAGGGAAGACCGGCGGCCTGCCACACGGGAATCTCGACGAGATCGGTCGGAGCAACGTGCGACAGGACAATCGACTGTGCGTCATCCAGCGGAATGAGTTTCTCTGCCATATGCACCTCTTAATGCCACGGCGCACAACAGGGGCGCCGATTCTTTATGCTTGTCTCAGTATAATCCCCCGACGCACGACCGCGACTCGGCCTGTACCCGCAAATACACCTGTCGGCCGCAAGCCGCGAAACAGAACCGAAAAGCAACCTGCCGGTTTGTCACGTTTGGCACGTTCTATAATGCTCGTGTTGCAACCTAAAAGAGGAACGTATGGCTTTTACCGACAAACCCGAAAGCGCAAACGACGCGCAGGATCATTCCCAGCCGCTCGACGGCGGCGGCTTTTTCTCCCTGAACGACGTCATCATGGCAGGTAGGCATCAGCTCACCCGCTCCGAGCATCTTTTGGCTGCCGACACGCGCCGCAACGCCCGAAACCTCCTCGCGAGTGCAAAGTTGCTCGTACTCGTTGTCATCGTCTCGCTCGCCATGGGCGTTGCCGCCTGGGCGTTTTTAGCCTCGCTGAATATCGCGACCGACTATCGCGAGCACCATGCTTGGATTTACGCGCTGCTTCCCGTTGTGGGCGTTGCCACCGCATGGGTGTACAAAAACCACGGCCTTGCCGCCAAGCGTGGCAACAACCTGGTCATCGACTCCGCTCTGGGCACACGCCTCATCCATATGCGCATGGCCGTCCTCACCTTCGTCTGTTCCACGCTCACGCACCTAACGGGCGGATCGGCCGGTCGCGAGGGAGCCGCGGTGCAGATTGGCGGCACCATCGCCAGCAACATCTCGAGCCTCGCCCACCTCAAAAAGCATGATCACCACGACCTCATGCTCGCCGGCATCTCGTCGGCCTTTGGCGCCGTATTCGGTTCGCCCCTTGCCGGAGCTTTCTTTGGCATGGAGATGTGCTTTATCGGCAAGATCGACTACACTGCGGGCATCTACTGCCTGGTCGCGTCGTTTACCGGCTACTTTACATCACTCGCCCTGGGAACCGAGTACGAGGCGAATGTCATCGCCAGCGTTCCCGCCATGACGCCCAAAACGGTCGTCATCGTAGTCACCAGCGCCATCATCTTTGGTCTCACCGCACGTCTCTTTGCCTGGTCGGTTCGAACCGTCAAGAGCCTGTACGGTCGCTTTATCACCAATTACCTCGTCCGCGCACTCATAGGCGCACTCGTGGTTTTGGCCGCCTATGCCCTCCTCGACGCCTGGGACTACGCCGGCCTTTCCACGTGGCTTTCCGGCGCTGGATTTGCAGGCAACACCACCCTGGCGGACGCAGCCATCAAGTTGGTCGTCACTGCGCTTACCCTGGGCGCGGGCTTCCAAGGCGGCGAGGTCACGCCCCTGTTTGGCATCGGTGCGGCACTCGGTGGCTGGATCGGCTGCCTTACCGGACTTGACCCTAGTTTTCTGGCGGCGCTCGGCATGCTCGGCGTGTTCTGCGCCGGTCTCAACGTACCCATCACCACCTGCATGATGGCCATCGACCTGTTCCACGGCACGGCAGCCGGGTTCTTTGTCATCGTGGCCTTTATCAGCTATCTCGCCGGCGGACACCGCGGCGTGTACCCCGCCCAGCGCATCATCTCGCCCAAGCGCCGTTCGCTTATTGTGGACGAGGGCGGCACGGTGGCAGAGGCTATCGAGCGCCACAACGACCTGATAGAGTAGACGTTAGTATTCGCCGTGCAGCCGCAATCGGGAGCAATTCGACCTGAGCGCGACCGCACTGCCATGTCACACGCCGGGAGTCGCCCCATGCACGCAACTGATTTTGGTCGCACGCTCATCATCGCCAACCCAGCCGCCCAGTCAGGTGCGGCACGCGAAGTTGCCGAGCGCCTGCAACGCTTTTTGGACATGACTGCACGCGCATCCCAGTTTGACCTGGTGCTGACCGAGCGAATGGGACACGCCAAGGAGCTGGCTGCCCAGGCAACGAGCTATCGCACCGTTATCGCGCTTGGCGGTGACGGCGTGATCCACGAGGTCGTCAACGGGCTTATGACGCAGGATGAGGCGGTCCGCCCCGCTCTTGCCGTCCTGCCCGTGGGCTCCGGCAACGATTTTGCCCAGACGCTCGGCATCGACGATTTCTCCGGCAAGGACTTTGGCGCACTGCTCACCTGCGAGCTGCGGCGTCAGGACATCGGGCGCATTCGATCGTGGAGCCCCGCGAGCGGCAGCGGCGAGGCTACCGTTGAGTACTACGACCAGACGCTTTCGGTCGGCATCGATGCCGCCATCGGCCTTGGCACCACCGAGCTGCGCAAAAAGACCGGCTTGACAGGCGCGCCGCTCTACACCCTCTCGGGACTTGAGCAGTTTGGCCTGCGCTATCGCAACTACCCCATGACAGTCAGCTTTGACGGCGCGCCCGCCGAGCGCGTGAGGGCGATCATCATGGCAATTCAGCTGGGCCCCACCTATGGCTCGGGCTATCGCATCTGTCCTGATGCCGACCCCTGCGACGGCACACTCGACGTCTGCTACGCCTGCGGCCCCGTCCCTCGCGCGGTTGCCCTGCCTATGTTCCTTTCGGCCAAGGACGGCCACCATACCAAGTTGCCGCCGGTTCGCATGCGCCGCTGCCGCCATGCCGAGCTTACCTTTGAGGAGCCCGACTACCCCATCCAGGCCGACGGCGAGCCCGTTTTCGCCTCGCGCATCGAGGTCGACATCCTCGCCGGCGCCCTCCACGTCTGGCACCCCACCCGCTAGCCCCACCTAAGTTGCGGTGAAATAGGGACTGTTTATGCATCTAAAGCCGCAAAACAGTCCCTATTTCACCGCAACTTATTGATAAGATCTTTCCTCCCCGCCCAGCTTGCGACGGTTGGCCTTTTTAATCGCATTGAAGTGTTTGTCGTTGAGCCTGCGCTGGCGAGAGCGCTGAGGCACCTTGGTCTTTACGCGTCGGCGCGGTGGACGCCCGCGACGCTCAAGCTCAGCGCGCAGCTTACGCAGACAGCTCGCGCGATTCTGAAACTGGCTGCGGCTCTCACGCGCCGTCACGACAATCCCCGAAGGGATATGTTTCATGCGTACCGCCGAGTCCGTCGTGTTCACGCCCTGTCCGCCCGGACCCGTCGCGCGAAACACCTGCACCTCGCAATCGCGCGCCAACTCCTCGACCGACATCTCGGCATAGCGCGCATACTCGCGCCATTCCATCTTGTTCTCGTCCATATCAGCACCTCCCCTCATACAAAAAATGTGACAAAGGGACAGTCCCTTTGTCACATCGCATACCAATCGCTTGTGTTGCGCGCTTAGGCGAAGGTGATCTCGCCGTTCTCGCAGTCCATATCGGCGATACGGGCCAGGCTCTCAACGCGGAAGCCGCGCTTACGGAGCTTATCGCCGCCGCCCTGGAAGCCCTTCTCAACGGCGATGCCAATGCCGGCAACTTCGGCGCCCGCGGCCTCGCAGATCTTGATAAGACCCTCGAGCGCGCAGCCGTTGGCCAGGAAGTCGTCGATAATCAGGACCTTATCGCCCTCGGACAGGAAGCGCTTACCCACGATAACCGGGTACTCCTTCTGCTTGGTAAAGGAATAGATGGTCGTGGCATACTGCTCGCCGTCGAGGTTGATGGACTGCGCCTTCTTGGCAAAGACCACTGGCACGCCGCCAAAATGCTGGGCTGCAATGCAAGCCATGCCAATGCCCGAAGCTTCGATCGTCAGGATCTTGTTGATCTCGACACCCTCGAACAGACGGGCCCACTCGGCGCCCATGTGGTCGAACAGTTCAACGTCGCACTGGTGGTTGAGGAAGGCATCAACCTTAAGGACGTTACCGGCCTTTACGATGCCGTCATGGCGAATACGATCCTCAAGCTCCTGCATGGCGCAACCCCTTCTCGCGGCAACGATACCGCGCGATTAATAAACGTTGTTCGATAGTCTACCACGGACCGACCCCCGCCCGCCCCACAAGCCGCATCGCACCACAAACCAGTCTTTTTGGGACGGCGCGAATCGTGGCAGGCAGCCTCCCAACACGCTAATGGCGGGCGCGCATCTTCACCAAACGCACCATGGCAAGCGCAAAGCCCACAGCGGCCACAGCCATAAGCACGTAGAACACCGAGCGAAAGCCAAACAAGAACACATCCGGACGACCTGTAACAAAACTGGTCACGGCCTCGCCCATTGCCACGCTCATCTGCCCATACAGGATATGCGACGCCGCCGTAATGCCGAGCGCCATGCCGGCGTAGCGTGCCAAACTACCCAGGCTGCCCGCAAAGCCGAGCGCTTCGCGCGGAGCCGAGCCCATATACAGCGAGTTGTTGGGGCTTTGGAAGATCGACGTGCCACACGACATAAACGCGGCACAGCACACAATCACAGGGATGGAAGAGCGCTCGTCGAGCGTGCTTACCGCAAAGAGACCGCACACGTACACGCCCAGGCCGACCGCCGTGGGGCCCTCGCAGCCAACACGGTCCGAAACCGTTCCCGAAAGCGGGCCGATAAAGGCATTCACCATTGGCAGCGCCAAAAACAGCAGGCCCGAAACGTCAGACCCAAACCCATGCGCGTCCTGAAAATAGAACGGCAGAATAAACTCGGATGCGCCAATGCCAACGAACACGATGAGCATGCAGGCAAGGTTGATGGTGAAGGCCGAATTTGCAAAGCAGCGACGAGCGGCCTCGATCAGGGACATGGGGCGCTCGCCGGCCTCTGGCCTAACATGCGGCAGCGTATAGAGCCCCACGATAAACGAGATGACGCCAATGGGCAGGTTGATGAGGAAGATGCTCTCCCAAGGAAAGCTTGCCACCAGCATGCCGCCGAGCACGGGGCCACACATCATGCCGAGGGCCACGAAGGTCGCAAGAATACCCATGGCACGGCCTCGTTCGCGCGCCGGAAACGACTCGGTGATGATACCCATGTTGTTAGCCATGGCCGCCGCGCAACCTATGCCCTGAACAATGCGTGCCAGGATAAGAACCTCGAGCGAGGCCGAAAGGCCGCACAGCAGCGAACCGACCGAAAAGACGATGACGCCCAACTGGAACACATTCACCTTGCCGCGCACGTCGCCCAGACGGCCAAACGGCAACATAGCCACGCAAGTCGCAAGCAGATACACCGAGCTTACCAGCTGAATGCGATCGAGGCCCACGCCCAGCTCCTTTTGCATCACGGGCAGCGCCACGGTCACGACGGTCGAATCCAGACACACCATAAACGTCATGATGAGCACGGTAAACAGAATCGCCCACTTGTTCTTTCCATGGGTGTCGCCCTCTAGGGCAATGTGCTCGCGGCGCAGCTGCTCTGCGGTTTTCTCCATATCTATCCTTTCGAGTGGCCCAACGCAAAAAACGGGGCCCCAATCGCCTGTAAACAGTCGCGATTGGGGTCCCGCCTACGGAATCGGAACGAAAGGTCGCCGAAGCTTTCTGCCAGCATCGGCGCCTTATGCGAACGCTAGCCTAGCACTGCTCGAGTGCCTGCTCAAGGTCGGCAATCAGATCGGCCGTGTCCTCGAGGCCGCACGACAGGCGCACCATGTCGGCGGAGATACCGCAGGCGATGAGTTCCTCGTCGTTCATCTGGCGATGCGTAGCGTTAGCAGGATGCAGGCAGCAAGTGCGGGCGTCGGCAACGTGCGTGGCGATCTGGGCGAGCTTGAGGCTCTTCATAAAGGTCTCGGCCGCCGCGCGACCACCGTTAAAGCCAAAGCTCACAACGCCGCAGGTACCGTTGGGCATGTACTTCTGAGCCAGGTCATAGTACTTATCGCCCTCCAGACCCGGATAGCTCACGAAGCGCACCTTAGGATGGCTCTGCAGGAACTTGGCAACGGCCAGGCCGTTCTCACAATGACGCGGCATGCGCACATGCAGGCTCTCGAGCGAGCTGTTCAGGAAAAACGCCGCCTGCGGATTCTGCATAGGACCAAGATCGCGCATGAGCTGAGCGGTTGCCTTGGTAATGAAGGCACCCTCGCGACCAAACTTCTCGGCATAGGTCACGCCGTGGTAGCTCTCATCGGGCGTGGTAAGACCCGGGAACTTGTCCGCATGAGCCATCCAGTCAAACTGGCCGTGGTCAACGATCACGCCGCCCAGGTAGGCAGCATGTCCATCCATGTACTTGGTGGTGGAGTGCGTAACGATGTCGGCACCCCACTCAAAGGGACGGCACATCACGGGCGTCGGGAAGGTGTTGTCGACCATCAGCGGCACGCCGTGGTCATGCGCGGCCTTGGCAAAGCGCTCAATATCGAGCACGGCAAGGGCGGGGTTTGCGATCGTCTCGCCAAAGACGAGCTTGGTATTGGGCTCAAAGGCTGCCTCGAGCTCCTCATCGGTGCAGTCGGGGGCGACGAACGTGCAGGTCACGCCCATGCGGCCCATGGTGTGGGCGAGCAGGTTATACGTACCGCCGTAAATGGCAGAGCTCGCGACCACATGATCGCCGGCACCGGCCACGTTAAAGATTGCGAGGAAGTTCGCAGCCATGCCCGAGCTCGTAAGCATCGCAGCGGTGCCGCCCTCCATCTCGCAGATCTTGGCGGCAACCAGATCGCACGTGGGGTTCTGCAGACGGCTGTAGAAGTAGCCCGACTCCTCTAGGTCAAACAGCTTGCCCATGTGCTCGGACGTGTCGTATTTCCACGTGGTGGACTGGTAGATGGGCACCTGGCGCGGCTCGGCATCTCCCGGGTGATAGCCGCCCTGGACACATGTAGTACCGATGGTCTGCTCGCTCATATCTAGCTCCCTTGCCTGGGTTACGTTTTATTCGGTTCACAATACCGCTACCCTGCACCCCTCTCAACCCATCCCCAAGGTAGGTTAAGGGACAAATTGATCAGGGGTATTTATCTCAAGCCTTGGGCATTTGTTCGATAGATAAAAACGAGGCATACATGAAGCTCTCGATGATTACATGCCCCGTCACGGGTACCATAGGCAGGTACACCGTGACCAAGGAGACAACGATGAAGCAAATCGATACGGCCCAGCTCGACATCACCGCCTGTCAGGCTCAGGCTGCCGAATACCACGCCCGTGGCTTTAACTGCGCCCAGGCCGTCGCCTGCACGCTCGCACCTGCCGTCGGGCTCGACCCCCAGACCGCCTTTACCCTCACCGAGGGCTTTGGCGCCGGCATGGGCGGCATGACCGAAACCTGCGGTGCCATCTCGGGCGCCGTGGCCATCATGGGCTTTGTGATGAGCGACGGCATGGAAAACCCCAAGACCAAGGGCCAGACCTACAAGCTGTCGCGCGAGATTGCCAAGCGATTTGGCGAGAAGAACACGACGACCGTCTGCGGCACGCTCAAGGGCATCGGATCGGACAAGGGTCCGCTCCGCAGCTGCCCCGGCTGCATCGACGATGCCATCGAGATCGCCTGCGATGTGCTAAAGCAGCTCGCCGAGTAAACGGCAGCAACATAAAACGACGGCCGGCGCGCATGGAATCAATCCAAAAGCACGCCGGCCGTCGCCGTTAAAACTCGGCAAATTCGGGAGCGCCGACCTCAATCTCCTCGCGCCCCGCCATAAGCTCGCGCATCTTAGCGCAAAACGGCTCCTGCTCCCCCGCTTTGAACACCAAATGAATCGTCACGGTATCCGCGAAATCGGTATCCGAAACCTTGGCACCCGAATCCTGCGCCAAATGAAGCACTTGCTCATACTGCGGATAGGCCACATGCACGTCAACAGGCACGACACTCGTCATCTCGACGATCTGCCCGGCCTCCTGAGCCGCGGCCACCGCCGTCTGCGTCGACGCGGTATAGGCGCGCACCAAGCCACCGGGCCCTAACAGCGTGCCACCAAAATAGCGCGTCACCACGCAGCAAACATTTTTGAGCCCCGCGCCGCGCAGCACCTCGAGCGTCGGCATACCGCTCGTGCGGCTCGGCTCACCATCATCGCTCTGGCGCTCGCGTCCATCGACTAAAATCCACGCGGGAACATTGTGCCGAGCGTCGTAATGACGCTTGCGAACCATCTCGATAAAGGCATTCGCCTCGTCCTCGGACTCAATATGGACCAGCTGGGCAATAAACCGGCTCTTGCGGTCCACAAACTCGCCCGAAGCCTCAATATTCGATTGCAGAGTAAAATAGCTGTCCAACAAAGCCCCTCAACAAAACTAAGCGCGGCAACAAACAGCCTCAATAATACGGCAAAGCCCGTACCGTTAGCCCCAGTAAATTGAACGGCAACGTCAATGACCAGGCAAAAACAGCGAGACGACGTCAGCTGAGTCGATTTGGCCCGAAAGAGGAGGGAGCACGCCTTATGGCGGCGACCGACGAATGAGCGCCAAATCGGATATTGGGCCCCCAAAGGCGGCCAGCTGACGCCGTCGCAGCGTCAACAAAGTGCCAAGTGGGCCTATAAGCCGGGTTCTGTCGTGAACGGTCATTTATCTTGTCTGCACGTTACCGTGCAGTTCCACGCACGCTACCCGAACGCGGACCGGGCCGGCCCATAGCGTTCCTATTCGCGCTTGCTCCGGATGGGGCTTGCCAAGCCGCCGTGTTACCACGACGCTGGTGGTCTCTTACACCACCGTTTCAGCTTTTCCCTTTACGCCTTGCGGCGCAGGTGGGAGTCTTCTTTTCTGCGGCGCTTTCCGTCGGATCACTCCGCCCGGCCGTTAGCCGGCATCCCGCCCTCTGGAGCCCGGACTTTCCTCACGCGTACTGCAAGCAGCACATCGCGCGACCGTCTGGCCCACTCAGCAGTGCAAGAGTGTAACACACCGTTGCCGCAGGCAATGGCACAACGCAAACGCTCGACACGATAAACCAAGAACCGCGATGCGTTACAATGGTCCTGTCGATGGGCAACGTCGTCAGTCGAGACGCGACCGCGCTCCGCACCCCTCCGTCTACTCGGTGTGTTCCCGCCTCCTCCCCGAGGCGGGATGTCGGCATTTTTCATGCACCGACAACCAAATAGCCTGTGGATAGCCCGGGCGGCATTGCGCATCTCGGCGCCAAATGCAAAAAGGGACCCGTCCATTGCGGACGGATCCCTTAAAACAAGTGATCGTCAAACCGATTTACTCGGCGTCGGTCTCCTCGTCCTTCTTCTCGGAAGGCAGCGGGGTAACCTCGATCTCGACGCCCAGAGTCTCAGCAGCAGACTTCATGGACAGGGAGATACGACGACGGTCGAGGTCGATCTCCATGACCTTGACCTGAACCTTGTCGCCCACATGGGTGACCTGAGAAGGCTGATCAACGTGCTTGTTGGCCATCTCGGAGATGTGCACCAGGCCCTCGATGCCCTCGCCCAGGTCGACGAAAGCGCCGAACGGGACAAGCTTGGTCACAGTGCCCTCGACGATAGCGCCGACGGGGTACTTCTTGACCAGTGCGCGCCACGGATCCTCGGTGGTCTGCTTGAGACCCAGGGAGATGCGCTCGCGGTTGAGATCGACGTCGAGAACCTCGACCTCGACCTCCTGGCCGACCTTGACAACCTCGGAAGGATGGTTGACGTGGTTCCAGGAGAGCTCGGAGATGTGGATGAGGCCGTCGATACCGCCGAGGTCGACGAAGGCGCCGAAGTCGACGATGGAGGAAACGGTGCCCTGGAGACGCATGCCAGACTTGAGCTTGGACAGGATCTCGGAGCGCTCGGCCTTACGGGACTCCTCGAGCACGACGCGACGGGAGAGGACGACGTTGTTGCGGTTGCGGTCCATCTCGATGACGCGAGCCTCGATGCGGGTGCCCATGTAGGAGGTGAGGTCCTTGACGCGACGGAGGTCGACGAGGGAAGCAGGCAGGAAGCCACGCAGGCCGATGTCGAGAATCAGGCCGCCCTTGACAACCTCGATAACCTCGCCCTCGACGTTCTCGCCGGAGTTGAACTTCTCCTCGATGCGGTTCCAAGCACGCTCGTACTCGGCACGCTTCTTGGACAGGACCAGACGACCGTCCTTGTCCTCCTTCTGGAGAACCAGAGCCTCGATGGGATCACCGAGTGCAACGATGTCTGCAGGGTTAGCGTCCTTGCGGATGGACAGCTCGCGGACCGGGATAACGCCCTCGGACTTGAATCCGATGTCAACGAGCACCTCGTCATGCTCGATCTTAACGACAGTGCCGTTAACGAGATCGCCCTCATCAAAGTCGGTAATCGTACCGTCGATGAGGTTGTTCATCTCCTCCTCGTTGACATCGTCAAGAGAGAAAATGGACGAGTTCTGAATCTCACTCAAAGGTGGACCCCTTTCGAACTACGGGGCCCCGATTGCTAGGACCTACAGAAGGGTGCGACAAGCACACAACGTTTAGGAACACTCGGGAGCCGACAGATACTAATGTGACGCTTATGCAATCACGTTCGTATAGGTTACGGGGAAATGGGTTCGATTTCAAGCGTGAACTGCGTTTTTTTACTCGTGTGGAGACTTTTTCGTAATCTTATGGACAGCCGTCTCCACAACTTGACGATAAGCAGTTTGCCCATACGCCTTTGAGGTAAAGTATCCGGAGCCAACGATTCTAGAACGATTTATCGAGAAAGGTGCCCGCGTGCTCAAAGCAGTCGTTTTCGATATGGACGAAACGCTTCTTAGCATCAACCTCAACGCGTTCATCCTTCGCTATTTTAAGGATGTCTCGTCGATGCTCGCGGATATCGGTCGCCGCAGCCACGGTGGCACGATGGCACGCCTCGGCACCATCTTGGTCGACCTCAACGCCAATCGCCGCAGCGGCACGGATAATCGCACCAATCTGGAGTTCTACCAAGAAGAGGTTGAGCGCCGGTGCGGCATTTGCCTCTCGGACCCACTCATCTACGAAGCGTTTACCTACTACGACCGAGAAGTTCTTCCGTACAAGAACGACGATGTCATCAACGCCCACGCCATGCCCGGCGCACACGCCGCGCTCCAGGCCGTACAGGATGCAGGACTGCGTTGCGCGCTCTTTACCAACCCCAGCTTTCCGCAGGGGGCCATCGAGTGCCGCATGGGTTGGGGCGACCTGGCCGACGCCCCCTTTGAGCTCGTCACGCACATGGGAAACACCACCCGCTGCAAGCCCGATGCCACCTACTATCTAGAGCAGCTTCAGGTGATGGGGCTCGAGCCGCACGAGGTCCTCATGGTGGGCAACGATCCCAAACGTGACTTCCCCAGCCCCGCCTGCGGTATTCAAACCGCCTATGTTGGCCAGGGAAAACCCGGCCGAGCCACCTGGCGCGGAACCATGGAAGACTTCGCCCGCGACTTCAACGCCGTAATCGAAGCCTTCTACGAACACCAAGTAGCCGACGAACTGTCGTAGGACTCCTCGCTCCAAACAAAATAGCGTCGTAGGTTGAGCATAAGTCAGACACTATGACCCAATCCGAGGGCACTAAAAAGATAGGAGCCCCCGCTCGTGA
>CABQWP010000012.1 GCA_902467875.1 uncultured Collinsella sp.
AAAGGGCGGAGGCGGGGCATGCCCCGCCTCTTACACCACATCTCTGTGCGCTACCCGCTCCGCCGCCTCAATCACGTGTTTGGCGAGAATTGCGGTGGTCACAGCCCCCACGCCGCCCGGCACGGGCGTGATGGCGTTAACGACCGGCTCCGCAGCATCAAAATCGATGTCCCCGACCAGCTTGCCAGCGGCCTCGTCCCAGTTAATGCCAACATCAATGATCGTCTGGCCCTCGCGAACGGCATCCGCGCCAATCGTGCTCGCGCGTCCAACGGCCGCAACAACGATATCGGCAGAACGGCACTCGGCAGCAAGATCGCGTGTATGCGTATGGCACGTCGTCACCGTGGCATTGCGAGCCGTAAGCATGGCGGCAACGGGACGACCAATCACCAGAGACCGACCGACGACCGCAACCTTGGCCCCATCCAGCTCAACACTGTAATGGTCCAGCAACGCCAACACGGCCTCGGCCGTGCAGGGAGCAAAGCCCTCGCCACGACCCGAAAGCGTGGTAAGCAGCGAGGCCGGCGTCATGGAGTCAACATCCTTGGCGGGATCGAGCGCCGCGGCAGCCGCATCCTCGTCAAGTCCAGCGGGCAGCGGGCGAAACACTAGGCAGCCATGAACAGCGGGGTTGGCATTGATGTCCTTAATAGCCGCCAGCAGTTCATCCTGCGAAACATCGGCAGGAAGCAAAACGCGGCGAGCCTCAATGCCAACCTTCTCGCAGCGCTTGAGGGCACCGCGCTCGTAGGACAGGTCGTCCTCGCGCTCGCCCACGCGAACGATGGCGAGCGTCGGCACAACGCCGCGCTCACGCAAGGCGGCACAGCGAACAGCAAGTTCCTCGGTCAGCGCGCGAGCAACAGGAGCACCCTTCAGTAGCTCAGCCATGGCTATCCTCTCTTCCTTGCAGCGTCGGCGGCGCGGCGCGCCAGCGCATCGGCGCGCGGCAACCATGTGTCGAGCAGCTCATCACACGCCGTCTCGAGCTCCTCGGCACGAACGCGATCTTTCATAGACGTGGTGTTCGCAAAGAGCGTCAAGCTCGCGCCCTGCATAGCGGCACGGCAGAACACGGCGCCGCACGCCACATCGGACAGCAGCTGACGCGAACCCTTGTCGGCCATGTCCTCGAGCAGCGCCAGCGCACGCCCGCAGGCATCCATAATGCGATACGGCGGCATAGCGGCCACATGCAGCGCATCCTGAATCGCGGTCGCTCGAGCCGGATCGTCACGCGGAATACCGTACGCCGCGGACACCCGCCTGTAGGCACGAACGTCCTCGGAAACCAACTCGACAAGCTCCTGGGCCAGCTCATCAGCCTGGGCAAACGCGCGCGTCAGGTCATCCGCACGATCAGCAAGCGCGGGATTAGTCGCACCGTAGCGGGCAACCATTCCGCACAGCGAGGCGCCCAGCGCGCCCACAAAGGCGCTCGCGCTGCCACCGCCGGGAACCGGCTCGCGCGCGGCAAGCGCCTCGGCAAACCCGCGGCAGGTCTTGTCCATCATCTCTTGGCTCATACGCATGCACCTTCAAGTCATATACATCGGTCGGGTGGAAACCGCCGACCGACCGCATCGATCACATAATGGTGCTAAGTCTAGCCCATAAGTACATAAGCGTCAGCGCACCTGGCCATCGCGGATTTCTATGACGAACGATAGGCGTCGGCACCGCAAACATGGAACACATGGCCCACCTTTCGAGACTTCCGGGCAGCGGCAACTGGGGCATACATATAGGTAAGGAGCCCTATGTTGGGGCAAGCTCATCACGGCACCGGACGACGAATGGAAGAATAACCGCACAGCAAACAAAGACATCATGCGCATGCGTAACCGCCGCCCCAGCGATCCGCGGCACACGATGTCCCTGGCAGACAAGGAGGACGCCACCATGAAGAAAAAGACCCTATCGATCCTTTCCCTTTGCATCGCCCTCTTTGCCGCGTTTGCCCTTGTCGGCTGCGGCGGGAGCGCATCGGGCGGCGGCAGCGCCCCCAAGAGCGAGAGCAAGGAAAAGGTCCCCGTCGCCAAGAAGACCGACTTTATCTGGTTTAAGGTCGAGATGCCCGAGAGCGTTGGCGTGAGCGACTCTGCCGGCAAGAATGCCGACAGGGTCCAGCTCACCTTCCCCGAAGACGAGAACGCCTCGGCCGATCGCTTTATCCCCGTTTGGAAAAAAGCGCTGACGGCCGAGGAATCCCACGCCGACCAGGCGGAAAAGAAGGGGGATACGTTCCAGTGGAAGGATGGCGGGTCCGTCGAGTATGACGGCAGGACGTGGCTCGTCGGAACATACGAGGACAACAGCGGCATCTCAACCATGCTTTTTACCGATGTTGAGCCGGGAAGCGTCTACGTCCTCATCTCGAACTTCGACCAGCACAAGAAAGAAGCCGAGGCACTCCTCAACTCCATCGAGTTCCCCGATGACATGGAAGAGGCAGTTTCCGAGGCACGCGAAGTCGAGATTTCGAGCATCGAGATCAAGTAACGGGACACCCGCACGCGCCTACGCGCACCCGCGCACATGCGCCCCTTTAAAACAACGGGTGCCCAACCCCGGGGAGGGCCGACAGCATCGGCCCTCCTCTCTTTTGCGACCGCACATATTGCCACTTGTCGGCGCAAATCCAGCCCCCAGAATGGGACACATGGCCCACCCTAGCGAGCCGTCCGCGCGTACAGTAAAGGCAGGTAATCCATGGGCGGTTACAGATCGAGGAGGACACGACCATGAAAAAGAAGGCCTTTGCGATTCTCACCCTCTGCATGAGTCTCTTTGCTGCGGTTGCCCTGGTGGGTTGCGGCGGAAGCGGCGGCGCTACCGGAAGCGGCGGTGGCGGCGGAGCAGAAAAGCCAGCCGTGGATATGAGGACCGACTTCATTTGGTTTAAGGTCGAGGTCCCCGAGGGCGTCGAGATCACCGACGTCGCAGGCGACACTGCCGACAGGGCCCAGTTTAAGTTCACCGAGAGCGAGCACGCCAGCGATCGCTTCATCCCCGTCTTCGATCCTGACAAGAACGCCGACGAGCTGTTCGACTACGAGGCAAAGTGGAATGCCAGCTTTGAGTGGACCGAGAATGACCCCGTCAAGTACAACGGCAAGACTTGGCGCAACGCTTCCTATACACACTCGGGCGGCGTAACGACCGAATACTTCACCGACGTTGACGGCGGCAGTGTGTATGTGCGTATCGACAACGTCGAGGAGCACAAGGACGCCGTCGAGACCATGATGAAGTCTCTGGAATTTGCCGACGACATCGCCGAGGCCAAGACCGAGGCCATGGACGTCAAGCTCGACGATATCGAGATCAAGCGCTAAGCGACTGGCGAGCGCAACGGGAAACACGGTCGCAGTGCAAACAAGCGACGGTACCCCAGCGCTTCGTACCCAGGGAGGGCCGGTAAACCGACCCTCCCTTTCTTATGCCTGTAGCCGACGAACGCGAGGATGCCGGACGCCGGAACCGCCCCAAATGTGGCAACAGTACGAAAACGACAAACACCCCAACACGTCCGCCCACCGATTTATTGCGCCGCGCAGACAATTAAACCAGCATCTTTAAAAATCTGGGCAGTATAGTGACCAAAACTATCGCATAACCGCACTCTGCGAATGGAGAAGTTATGACCGAACACCATGCCATCAGCCGCCGAGCGTTTACGCTGGGCCTAGGGCTTGCGGCGTTGTCACCACTTGCAAGCCTGCCCGAAACCGCAGCGCCGGGCATTCCCCTGCGAGCGGCATTTGCAGACAACACACCCGCACCGTCGGACAGCCTCGACAATTTCGTCATTCGCCTTCGCCCCGCGGGCTATTTTCGCACCGCGAGCGTCAACCAAGACGGCAACGTTCGCGGCAACGTCTGCCACCTGTTTAACGACGGCACGTCCAGCAAGCTCATCCTTGAGAACGTAACGACCAAGAATGACGATACAAACTGGTATGCTATCCGCACCTTGCTCAATTTCGAAGAGCATAAAAGACGGGCTACAGCATTTGGTCGGTCGACGACGACTCTGACAAAGATGGAAAGGTCATCCACGTATGGGGCGGCGAGTATGACAACAAGCCCAGCCGCGCTTTTGCGTTCGAGCGTCAATCAAACGGAACCTATATCATCCGAGACCGCACGGTCGAGAAAGAAACCGAGAAAAAAGACATTAAGTACCTGGCAATAGAATCGAACGGCGAAGACCAGGACAACAATAAGATCTGCCATAAGAGTAAGAGCATTCCGTGGGAGCTCGAACTTATCGGTTACGACATGAAAAAGAACGATGCCACGGTTAGCAGCCTCGACTGGATCACGTACAGCAGCTACGTCGATGGGCCATGTTGGATGAAATACGTCGACGACAACAAGTTCCTCGACGAGCTGAGCATCCCGGGTACGCACGATTCGGGCACCTGCAGCGTGGACAACGACACTGAGCCCCAATCCTCGCAAGTAAAATGCCAGCAGGATTACATTCCCACGCAGTTGCTCGAAGGCATTCGCTATTTTGATATCCGGCTCGGAAAGGGCGACGACCCCGGTATCGACCACGGGGATTACTACCTGCTCAAAAAAGACGCGTACTTTATGCATCTTTCCGATGTCATAGGCTACTTCAAAACGTTTTTGAACGAAAACCCGACAGAAGCGCTCATCATGCTTGTATCACGAGGCAACGACGAGGCTACCGACGAAAGTGTTACGACGGCTTTCGCCAAGGTTTTGGACGACAACCCCAAACTGTTCTATACGTCGAGCCGAATCCCCACGCTACACGAGGTGCGCGGAAAGATCGTTCTGCTGCGTCGATTTAGGCTCGCCGGCAACAGTGTAAGCGGCCATACGTGGGGCCTCGACCTTACCGAATGGGATGACAAGATCAAGGCTCACTCTGACAGCGCCACTATGTGTCTCGTCCAAGACGCGCGGGGCTTTGAAGCCGCGGGGGAAACAGGCGACAAAGAGCCCTATTGCACCAAGGTATACGCCCAGGACAAGTACAAACTCACGGGAACCGACAAGCTCAGCTGGGTCGATAATGCGCTGAAGGAAACGACCGGGCGCACGCGCAACAAGGTGGACGTCGTGGACGATGACGGGGCCAAGGTGCAAGTCCAGGAGCGTTGCTGGTCTATCAACTACACCAGCTGCACGGGCTTGTCGCACGGAGGCAATCCTTTTACCTCGGCACGAGTAGTCAACGAGCATCTGTATAAGAGCCCGTACATCAATCCCAGCGGCACCGAGGATACAAAGTCAGATTACCTCGAGCACATTGGCATCATCGCATCCGACTTTGTTGATGCGGCGCTGGCCCGGAGCATCTACCAGCGCAATTACGATACGGAGCACAAGCAGACGGCTTCGTACTATCTCCCGTACTATCTCCCGACCCGCATGCGCATGACGTACGGCGACTCGCTGAGCGATGCCTCATTCCAGGATGGCAAGACCGTTGGCGAGGGTCATTTCCGCCTTGCTGACAGCAGCAACGCGCTCAACGCGACAGCTTCGGGCCATGCGTTTGCCATCGAATATGTGGATGTCGACGCCTTGGGCAACGAGACCGTTACGGAGCTGCGGGGCTCCGTGCCCATCGATATCGATCCACGCGCGCTGACGCCCCATTTTGAGGGACTCGAAGGCCTTAAGGCCGGCGAAGACGTGCGCGCCAAGATTGCGGCATCACTCGAGGGCAAGCTCGAAACCGATGCCTGCACGGCCCATCTCGAGTTTGTGCACGACGCGGACGGCGCTCCGGGCACGGCAATGGCCGAGGGCGAAACATTTGCCGCAGGAACGTACTGGGTGCGCGTGAACGGTCTCTTGGGCGACGCGGCGCAGAACTACACGCTCGCCAGCGATGGAGCCGCAAGCTTTACCGTAGCGGCCTCGGGCAACGCGGGCGGCACCGGCACCGGTACCGGCGCCAACGCAGACGGCGCCGACAAGAACGGCGGCGGCAACAAGAGCAAGGGCTCGACCGGAAAACTCGCCGACACGGGCGACGGCTCTGGTATCGCCGCCGGGCTCGCCGCTGCCGCCGTGGCGACAACGGTCGCCGGCGCGGCAATGCTTGCCAGTGACCATGAAAGTGACGAAGGCGCTAGCGAATAGGCCAGCCGGCCTTTTGGGCGCATCAACTCGATGAGGGGCGCAGAACACCGTTCTGTGCCCCTGATTTTTACCTTGGTCCGAACGCCGCTATCGGCTACATCACCATGTTCAGCGCTTTCACAAATTCCTGGGCCTTCGCACGGCTACTCAGGCTAAAGACGCAAGCGGTCAACAGCCTGTTACGCAGGAAAACGTCGCGACCCTTGATCCTGTTGACCCCCGTGATGTCCTTAAGGTAGACAATCTCGGTGTGCCTGCCGCCGAAAGTGCCCTTCTTAAGCACCTCAATGCGGTTAGGGTAGATCTTGACGTCTTTAAACCTACCCGAACCCTTGTCCTGAAACAGCAAGGTGTTGTTGTCCATGCGTGTCACTCCCATGGGGTTCGTTAAAACTGTCTCTATGGCCACATTTTAGTCACCGCAAGGCCCCCATGCGAAGGTGCCAGACAACGCAGCAATTCGTGTCCGCGCGAGGCTTTAAACTAAATGTAATAAAGATGCATTCCTCAAGAGGAAAGTCGGGCGATATTGATGGGTGAACTGGTAAACCGCGGGGAATCGACAATCGTGCCAGAAGTTTTTTACAAGCAGGTTTCCTCGATTCTCAACGCCGCTCGCAACAAGGCATATACCGCCGTTAACTTTGCGATGGTTGAGGCGTATTGGGAGATCGGCAAGAGCATTGTTGATGAGCAGGGCGGAGAGGAGCGCGCCAAGTATGGAGAGGCACTGCTCAAGGCCCTCGCAATCAGACTTACCAAGGATTTTGGTAAAGGTTTTGAAGCAAGAGAGCTGCGTAAAATGCGTCAGTTCTATCTTACATTTCCAATTCGGGACTCACTGCGTCCCGAATTGAGTTGGACACATTATCGGAGGTTAATACGCATTCCTGACCCCGAAGCTCGCACCTGGTACATGAACGAATGCGCCGATTCTCGCTGGAGCACGCGTCAGCTCGAACGCCAGATCAACACCATGTTCCGCGAGCGCCTACTTGCCAGCAAGGACAAAGAGGCCGTCACCCAGGAAATCCAAGAGAGCGCCCCGGCTCGTCGCCCCGAGGATATCATCCGCGACCCATATGTACTGGAGTTTTTAGGTTTCTCGGACGATGCTACGTTTCGCGAGAGCGATCTAGAGCAGGCGCTCATCACGCATCTTCAGAAGTTCCTGTTGGAGCTTGGCCGTGGCTTCGCTTTCGAGGCGCGCCAAAAGCGAATCACCTTTGATGGACGCCATTTCTATATTGACCTTGTTTTTTACAACTATCTGATGCGCTGCTTCGTGCTCATCGACCTTAAGACCGATGACCTTACGCATCAGGACCTGGGCCAGATGCAAATGTATGTGAACTACTACACGCGCGAGCTCATGAACGAAGGCGACAATCCGCCCATAGGCATCGTGCTCTGCGCGGACAAAAGCGATTCGATCGTCGAGTACACGCTGCCCGAAGACAACGACCAAGTGTTTGCCGCCAAATACCTGCCGTATCTTCCAAGCAAGGAAGAGCTGGCGCGCGAGCTGAGTGCCGAGTACCGCGCCATCAACGAAGCGACTAATGGCGAAGTGCAAGGATAGCAGCACGTTGCGACCGATACCCCCGACGGCGCTCCACATCACCCGGGAAAAGAGGAGCTTTCCATGACACACAGACCGAAAACAACACTGCGCGACTGCATCTATGGGCTTGCCGTCGGTGACGCGCTGGGCGTTCCCTACGAGTTCAGACCTCGTGGCACGTTCGAATGCACCGACATGATCGGCTACGGCACGCACGAGCAGCCCGCCGGCACCTGGAGCGACGACACATCTATGACGCTCGCCACCTGCGACTCCATCAGAGAGCTCGGCCGCATTGACACCGAGGACATGCGCGACAAATTCGTGAGCTGGATCGCCAACGACGAGTACACGATTGATGGCGTCTTCGACTACGGAGGAACGACCGCCCGCGCCCTTCGCTCCGGCAAGGGTGGCTCCGGCGAGCGCGACAACGGCAACGGCTCGCTCATGCGCATCGCACCCCTGGCGTTTGCCGATGCAACAGACAAAGAGATCCGTGAGGTCTCTGCAATCACCCACGCTCATAGAGCATCGACCGAGTCATGTGTCAAGTTCATCGAACTGTTGAGGTCCGAGATGGACGGCGCGCTCCCCGAATGGACACTCTGTCTGAAAGATGCACCCGAGCACGAAATCAGATCCGGCGGTTTCGTGCGCGACACGCTTAAGGCAGCCACTTGGTGCTTCGTCAACACTAACAGCTACGATGATTGCGTGCTTGCCGCCGTCAACCTGGGCGACGACACCGACACCACCGCAGCCGTCGCAGGGGCCCTCGCCGGCACGGCCTACGGTATCGATGCAATTCCACGGGAGTGGATAGACGCCCTGCGTGGCAGGGAACTGATTGAGCGGTGTCTGTTTTAGGGTGCAGCACAAAACACGCGAGCCCACACATGAAGAAGAATTAAGCGACAGAAAATGCCCCCAATACCAGTCATCTCCCTTGACCTGCACCCTGCATCCTTCGGCCTTGCAGGGGTATTCATCTCAGACTCAACGGTAAGTGTCGCACCGAGACGAGCATTGACCGCGCATCACAGAATGGGTAGTGATAAATGGCTACGCCAATTATTCAAGGAAGAGAATATGACGTCACCCAGGAGCAAGCCGATGAATACAACGCGCTGTTCGACGAGATGTGCGAAAGGCTCGACGCCCTTCCGACTCCGAAACCGGGAACGCTCAACTTCAAATTGAGCCTCGATTTCAAGAGCATCACGGACGAGTACATGCCGAGGCTTCGCGAGATAATCGAGGACGCAAATCAGCTATGAGTCGCGGCGACAAAATCCTCTGACTAGAGGAGCCATTTATCCCTGGGAGTGTTTTGTTTCTTGGCCCGCCTCGACGAAGCTTTTTCCGCACCACATTGCCGCAATACGATCATTTCTCAACAGCAAAGCTTGATTACCGAACGGTCATCATCCTAAAAAAGGCCTCGATAAAAAGAAAACAGGATGATGCGTCGCCGCTATCGCTGCCGCGCACGAACACAAAAGGAGCCATGGCATCATATGGGAAAAGCTATAGATTATGACTCCTTTGGAGTCGATGACCGACCGGATAGGCTCTCTAACGTTCCGGATGAGGCTCTCGAGGCCCTGCTCGAGGAAGAGCGGGAAAACCCGCCGAAAACGTGGAAGGAGGCATGGAAGCGCAGTATCGACTGGGAACTCGAGCACGGCGTCAGGACCATCAATGGCTAAGAACATTGGCGCCACTCCAAAACGATGAGATGTTGAAGGGGGCTGCGATGGCTATCGAAACGCACAAATAGGAACAGGTCGACGAGCTCGCGAGCCAGTTCGAGGAACACTTCGGCTATGAGCCGATATGGTTCGGCAGTGTCGACGAAGTCTACGCGAAACTCGAGGAGTCTCTTAAAACGGGGACCCCGACACTCATGAAACAGGACCCTGAAGTCTGGCTTTAACCCATAGCTCCAACCGCACCCGCCGCATATCGCCGGTTGATTACCAGCCAAATCAACGCTGCTCCAAAACGGGTGGAAACGAAAAATCAACCCGAACGAACTTGGTTGATGCCACTCCATAACGATGATATGCCAAACCAGTTGAAAAGGAGCTGATATGTATATCTACCTCAGCAAGGAGGACAGCGCGAAGCTGGACCGTCTCATGCGTGAGTACGAGCGGACCTTCCATGAGAGGTACCTCGCCTACTGCATGCGTGACCCTATCGCCGAGATAGAGAAGTGCTTGAAGACCGGCAGGCCGTCCAAGATCAAGCCTGAGCCCGAAGCGGTCTACTAGAGCACCTGAGGCCCCGCCCCGGCGGGGCCTCACAGTCAGATGAAAGGGGTTATTTCCTTGGCCTCCATGAGGAACTTCCTCACCTCGGCCATGGTTAAACACCCCCTGACGCCGTCCTCGTAATTGCACCTGTCGCATCTGGCCCCATAGGAGCTTCCGCGCTCGAAATAGGAAAGCGGCTCGCCGCAGTTTGGGCAGCGGACGTTGTTCCCGGGGTTCTCGCATTTATCGGCTACGGCTTTTCTCTCCGGCTCGGTCATTTTCGGCCATGTTCTCAGTCTTTGCATTCGTTTCACCTGCTCAGTAGCCATATACGAGTTTTCTGTAGCTTTTTGTATAGCTTACCTTAACCCCGACTTCGCTAGCCCTCTGATACGTATCGACCATGAGAGACGCCCTCTCCTCGTCAGACAGCTCCGGCGCGTTCAGCGCCGCACGATAGTTTGCCCTGAACTCGTCGGCCCAGCTGCCGGTGGGGCACGAGCTGTCAGGAAACGCCGCACGTCCGTAGTGCTCATGGGTCAGCACGGCTTCGACGCTCAGGCGGTCCCTGTTGCACGTCGACCCCTCGTCGGGAAACACATCGCCCCCGACATCACCTTCTTGGAGACCCTCGAATATCCGGTGGGCCGGCTATCGAACGTCAGTAGCTCGGTTGGTATGGACAGCTCGTTAGCTGCGGCTTTGACTTTCTTCACTTCGCTGCCGGTCAACGTCCTTCTGTTGCTCCCTCGTGCACCGTTGGCGAAGCATCGCGTCAGCGCCGTGTCCAGTACCTTCCGCTGGTCGCCCGCCGGCATCTTCATGAAACCGCTCGACGGTGCGCCGTAGTCCTCGAGCTGCCGCGAGAGCCGCTTGCGCGCCTCGGTCTTGGACACGCCCGCCACGTCCAGCCTGCGCTTGGTGCCGGGCATCCCCATGAACCCGGAGATGGTGCGTTTCGCGGGCTTCGCGCCGTTGACGGCGGGCTTGCCCGCCTTCCACTCCTCGTAGGTCATGCCCTCGGGCAGCCTGCTCCATCTCTTGTCGTCGCTGTAGTCCACGCCCTTCACTGCTGCCACCAGCGTGCAGCGGCAGTTGCACGTCTCGGCATACGGCGCCTCCGGATCGCCCGGGTAGCGTCAGCCGTTGTCGAACTTGCCGCCGACCTCCACGCGCTCGCCGTCGAGCCGCCTGTGGTCGTGGCGTGTGCGGCCGTACAGCGTCGCCAGCCACTCCTGCTCGAGCTCGATTCCGAGGGACTGCGCGCCTGTAGCTGTCGATGCGCCCGACGTTCTCGGCGGCCGTCACCGACGTGCGGGACGTGCGCATGGCCGTGGCCATGTTCGACCCGGTGACGTCCCCACGCTCTTCGCGATCTTGGGCATCGACTCACCCAGCAGCACGCCCTACGTGAGCTTGCCTGCAAGCAGGCGCCGGTTCCGCGCGTCATCCTCGGGCACGTTGACGAACGGCTTCGACAGGTAGCTGTCGTGGTCGGTGAGCAGCCTTTGTACGGTCGAGGCGTCCTGGACGTCGTCGACGCGGGTCGCGGAGTGCGCCTGAAACGTCCCGTAGTTGCAGTTCTCGAAGTAGACGCCCGGCAGCCTTCCCTCCAGCGCGTCCATGGCGACCTCGGAATCGTCAACGTGTCCGAGGGATCATCCCCGCGTGTGCAGGGAACAGGCGCTCCACTGCTCATTGCTCGCGGTAGCCCAGGGATCATCCCCGCGCATGCGGGGAACAGGAGGTCCCCATGGAGTGCCAGCAGCTGGCACCGGGATCATCCCCGCGTGTGCGGGGAACAGCTGCAACCTGTAGCAATACAACACGTAAGCACGGGATCATCCCCGCGTGTGCGGGGAACAGTCGGCCCTCTTCGTCGCGGACGTGACCGCCGCGGGATCATCCCCGCGTGTGCGGGGAACAGCTCGTCTAGTCAAGACTTAACCCTCAGCTCCCGGGATCATCCCCGCGTGTGCGGGGAACAGGGTTTAGTTGACTTTGTAGCCCGTGAGTATGAGGGATCATCCCCGCGCGTGCGGGGAACAGGTACCAAGTTCCCGAAGTCCACGGGCAAGAGCGGGATCATCCCCGCGCGTGCGGGGAACAGGCAACTTGCCGTTGGAAAAGTCAATCGAGAATGGGATCATCCCCGCGCGTGCGGGGAACAGATGAGCATGAGCTGGCCGTTGACGCAGACCATGGGATCATCCCCGCGCGTGCGGGGAACAGTGGGTAGGGTATAACAACCTCCACTACGACCAGGGATCATCCCCGCGCGTGCGGGGAACAGAGCTGATGGCCGATCTTGATGATGCGGTGCTCGGGATCATCCCCGCGCGTGCGGGGAACAGGCGCCGTAGCGGTTGTGGAGGGCGTAGTGGATGGGATCATCCCCGCGCGTGCGGGGAACAGGGGTACGCCTCGACGCTCGCGGGCGTCGGAACGGGATCATCCCCGCGCGTGCGGGGAACAGTCGTGCTGTCGGCACGGATACCCTGCAAAGCCGGGATCATCCCCGCGCGTGCGGGGAACAGAGGACGCACAGAACGAAGTTGCCTACGCTATCGGGATCATCCCCGCGCGTGCGGGGAACAGGCTACCAGCTTTTGCAGCAAACCAAGCGTCACGGGATCATCCCCGCGCGTGCGGGGAACAGACGAGGTTCACGGCGCTCGCGAGCTGGATGCCGGGATCATCCCCGCGCGTGCGGGGAACAGGGGCTCGCGGCCAAACAGGTCGGAATACACTTGGGATCATCCCCGCGCGTGCGGGGAACAGCTGCGATAACCAGAAACAGGCGATGCAGACTCGGGATCATCCCCGCGCGTGCGGGGAACAGTTTTACGGTCTCGGCGATCTCTGCATCGGTCAGGGATCATCCCCGCGCGTGCGGGGAACAGGTGGCGCTGGCGGACGACGTCGGCGAGGAGGAGGGATCATCCCCGCGCGTGCGGGGAACAGCCGACAATGCCCGCGCAGCCGTTCACGGTATCGGGATCATCCCCGCGCGTGCGGGGAACAGCCGGCTCATGCACCACAACTCCAGCTCGGACACGGGATCATCCCCGCGCGTGCGGGGAACAGGCGCCGTAGCGGTTATGGAGCGCGTAGTGGATGGGATCATCCCCGCGCGTGCGGGGAACAGGAGACGGTCGATAGAGCCTATTTCGGCAATTAGGGATCATCCCCGCGCGTGCGGGGAACAGTCTTGCCGGTGCCCGTTGCCTGTACGAGGAGCGGGATCATCCCCGCGCGTGCGGGGAACAGTATTTCCGCCAGTACGGGAAGACGTGGTATGAGGGATCATCCCCGCGCGTGCGGGGAACAGAATCCCAGACCTAACGCATGGTACTTCGCCGCGGGATCATCCCCGCGCGTGCGGGGAACAGCCGCAAACGGTGCCGATGGCGGCGACGGTCTGGGGATCATCCCCGCGCGTGCGGGGAACAGCTCAAGCAGGAGGAGGTCCAGCTGGCCTTCGAGGGATCATCCCCGCGCGTGCGGGGAACAGGGTTATCCACGCGCCTTTGACCTCTGATGGGGCGGGATCATCCCCGCGCGTGCGGGGAACAGGGCGCAAGACCCAGCGGTATATCTGGCGGAAAGGGATCATCCCCGCGCGTGCGGGGAACAGGCTTAAAAATCCCAGCTCAAAACACCCTATCCCTTTGATGCGGGCCCCATTTTAATCAGTTTGCTAAACAAGCTCAAGGTTGCCTCACAATCAGACTCGGCACGATGAGGCATTTGATTGTCAAGGTTCAAAAGGCTGAGCAGCGTCTTCAAGCGATAATTTGGCGCATCGGGCATCTTCTTCTTTGCCAGTGTAATGGTGTCGATGCACTCATTGTCGAAATCGTCTAGGTCGCATTCTTCGCACGCTGCTTGCACGAAGCCGGTATCGAACGAAGCGTTATGCACAACCACTATGCAGCTTCCGACAAAGGAAAGCAGGCCGCTCACTGCTCGTTCAAGCTCGACCCCCTTCTCGGCAAGAATTTCATCGGTTATGCCCGTTAGCTCAACCGCCTTCTTTGGAATACTCCCCTCGTATCGAATGAGCTCGTGGAACCTGCCCACCTCAACGCCCTGCTCCACTTTGATGGCGGCAATCTCGATAATCGCATCTTTGTCTGGGTCCAGCCCCGTGGTCTCAACATCAAGTACAACGTATTCGCTCGGCTCGTCCATTTCGGCTGCTACGCTCCCGCGACGCGCCTTCGATCGCATCGCCGCGTAACTCCAGCCCACTCTCTTCGTGCCAAGGGCCTTCATGCGAGAAGGCGAAGGCCGCATCATCAGCTTGATGCCATCAAAATCGATAGGCTCCCACGCGGTGTTGTGCACTCGATAGTTGAGGTGTTGCTCGTTGCGTGCAGAAAAAACCATCGTGGCACGCCCTGTTTTGCATTCTTTGCAAATGCGGTTCCAAAGCTCGTCCCTTACACGCGCACTCACCCTGCCCACATACACGCCTAGGCTAATCTCCTGCAACCATTTCGTCAGGTCGCCGCGAAGTGCAAGGGAGCATTTTTCCAAAACAACAACAATCACCCGTTATCCTTCCACAAGCACTCCGTTATTCTCTTCGGTGGCATCCACCTGGATGTCGTTTTCCTTGCCATAGGACACTCCAAAAGCAACGGCAGGGCGCCCCTCATCCCAGAGGAACATCGTATCGATATCAGGCTCGTCCTCTGCCTCGAAGTCGCCCAGCAGCAGACCCCTGATATCGCGAGCACAGCGCTCCATTATCTTCCCGTCAAGAAACGCATCACGAGTGCGCCGACGCGTTTCCGCCCCGATATCCTCTGGGGGATCGGAGGCCACTTCGAAAGCGATGGGGATCGTCACCTCAGCTTTATACAAATCGGCAATGTCATACACAAACGAGCGCTCATGGCCAACATGGACGAATCCCAATGCCGGAGAGCACCCTAGTGCCACAATCACGCTGTGAACAACTCCGTAAAGGCATACATGAGCAGCCGACAATGCCTGATTGATTGGACTTGCGTCGAGAAAATCGTCAGGGTTGTATTCCCTTCCCGCCCACGGAACGTCATATTGCTTCGATAGCCGCCGATAGAGCGTTCGAATCCGGGCTCCCTCGCGGCCACGAAGTTGCTGCATCGTGTAGCCCGATACGTCCTCGCCGGGAAAGCGCATGCCGTACATCGCTCGCGCCACGGCAAGACGCCTTCGAGTGTTCGACACGAGCTCAGCCTGCGCAACAACCAGTCGAGAAGAATGGGTGAGCGGGCGGCCGTGCGCATAGTAGCGAACGCCGTGCTCGCCCACCCAAATCACGCTTGTCCCCGAATCGCCGAGCAGCTCAACCGCACGATGAGAGATATTGGTCCCGGGTCCCAGCATAAGCACCCCAAGAGAAGCCGCGGGAACATACGCCGTTCCGCGCGCATCGGTTATGCTCACTGCGCTATCTTGCCTGCTCACAAGACATCGCTCGACATAAAGAAACGTCATTCGCTCCTTTATCGTGGGCAGTGCGCGCAAATCAGGCTTGATCATGCCAGGATTATCGCCCATGCCGCTCACCTATCCAGTGGAACCAGCGTGAGAAGGCCGCATCCGAATCCTTTGGCATGTCCGATGCCATATGCAAGCGCATGACGCAAAGCGTCGGCATCGGTCACACGCAACACACCATCGTACTGGGCGCGCGCAAAGGTAACTTTGTCTCCTTGGGCACCCTTGGTAAACGAGATTCTGTTGGAATTACTAACAATCAAGCTCGGGCAGCCCTCATCGTCGCTCAAAACCTCGAAACCATTCCTTTGGGCACGTGATCCCCGCTCGGGCGCAAAAATGCTTGGCACTTCCTTGTCGGTGCCCTTATATGCTTGAGCTCCAACGAGCCAGGCAGTTTGCTCCAAAATGGTCAGGTGGCCAATTCTATTTCTCTTAGGTTCGCCCTCGCTGTTTAGCAGGTCACTTTTGCCGCCACGCGTACTTCTGTTGAGCGACGGATTCGCTACCAAGCGAAACGAATATGTCTGCCCGTTCGAGATGCGCCCCAAAAACGGATCGTATCCGCGCGTGCCCCACTGCGGTTCGCAGTCGGGCCACCCGATTTGTTCATCAAGCCCTACCAAGCTCGGCTTGCCGGGACTCACGATATAAAGGCGAGAACCCCCATCAGGCATTCTATCCACGCGCCAAAGCACGCGGCCGTCCCCGCTCGCCTGCGAAGGGGGAAAGCTGCCAGCAATCGCCGCATGCATGCGATAAGGCGAGGCGAGCATCGCACGCGACTCCCTCCGCGTCATATTGATGGGAAACTGGGTAAAGAACATCGGCTATACCTCCTTTCCTAGAGCAGACCAAGGGTCATGGTCGGCCTGCACGCCAGCATATTTCGGGTTCCTAACCGTTGCTGTTGTATGGGCAACAGTACGAAAGCTATATTGGCGTTGCTCCTGCGAAAAGCTGATGGGCACGTCACGCAGCGGAACATCGTAGCCCTCGCCTTCATCAGAACCCTGTTTATCGTAGAGAATCTCCAGGTCAACGCTTTCCTTGTCGCGGAACTTCCAGTTGCCCTGATGTCTCTCGCTTGCTTCCCAGGGATGGTTGCGCAGGGCTTGAAGCAACGTCACATCCTCAAACAGCCCAATATGCACTTTGCACGCGGGTGGACAGGAACGGCGACCTAGAAACAGGGGAAACGCCGGAGCGTCAAGCGCCTCGGCACACCTTTGCAAGAGCTCCCCATCACCCTCAAGGGCCGCAACAAACACAGCATCGGCCAGATAATGCCGACGAGTTAAAGGCAGGGCATCGCCCGACACCCATCGAGCGCTCTGCGAGTCCCACTTTCGCTTGTGTTCGGTTTGAAAGTCACTTAGAAACGTTCCTGGCTGATCGATACGCACGCCAAAATGTAGTGCCGCAAGGTCATCAACGGGATCTGTGCGGTAACGACCCAAGGCTGCGGCAAGCAGGCCCACAACGCCGCTCTTCGTCGGCTCGTGCTCTGTCCCGCGCTCGGTGAACCTACTCGACGACCCCCACGATTGTAGCGGACCCGCCAATTTGAGCAGCAGGACTGCCATAGCTAGTCCACCTCTTCGGTTTGGTAGCCATTTTCGGCCAGATAGGCAGCGCACGCTTGCGAGATTTGCGCAATTGCGGCGTCAAGACCACATGCCCCTTCGACACCCATGGCACCGGGAAGAGACTGCGCATCCGGAGATGCAGTTATAACGAACGTCTTTTGCGGGGTCGTTCCAAACGCCTTGTCAATCGCCTCTTCCTGCTTGGCCAAACGCTCACAGCCAATTTCAATCTGGCTTTTCCCATGCGATGCCTCAACAGGTTTTTCAAAGGCATTCACCAAGCTCACCGGTTGCGTATCCCTCAGTTGAAGGACAACCGCTCCGGGGAGCGTGCGGTTTGCAAACGAATTCTGCTTTCCCGTGGGCATGGAAGTGATGAATGCCTTCAAAAACGCCTCGATGCCGCGGCAAGCAACCGCAGCCGAACCGAGATTTTCGCACAGATGCAGCACATCAATAGTTGCATAGCGATACATCGTCGATGACGTGAACTCCGTTGTCTCAATCATTGCTGCGCCTGCACTGTCTTCGGGCGAGCAATCATCAAGAGCAGTGAAGTAATCGAACTCTGGGTTCATCTTCCCGATGCCAATGGCATGGGCGACTTGAACAGAAGCATCGACGTTCAAAACAGGTGCATCCGCCACCATACGCCCGAACATAGCCACATCGATGCTGTTAAGCGTCGGCTTCTTCTTGATGTCAAGAATTTCCTTAGCGAGCTTCTTGTCAACAGCCGCGCCCGCTTCAAAAGCCTGCGCCGCCAACGATGCTAGGGCTTTGATCTGCCCTGAAGAAAGAAACAGCAAGTAGCCCGTTTCGCCACCTTTGACTTTGACGCCCGTTGCCGTCAAAGCCTTCTCGGCAGCAACTTCGGCCTGATCGTCTTCAATGTCCGGCAAAATAGCGGTCACGGCTTCCGCGATCAAGCTTGCTGCGCGCTTCGTACGCCAACCAAGACCGAACTCATCCAACAGATCGGAGAAACTATCGCGCGTGGCCTTCTTCCACGCTTGGCTTGAAACCCTTGAGCGCTTGACTCCGCCGAAATATGCCGTTTTTGGACTACCCGTGTCATCTCGATTGATGTTGCTCGGGGGGACGGTCTGAAGGATATGGATATCGATGAACTGGGGCTTTTTCATGGCAGGTCCTTTCTTGGTGATTTCCTCATCAACTATTCTTCCGAAGAGCTGGCATCGATGCCGGACTCGGCCTTTGGCATTCGGCTATATTCACGCCCCCACGCAAGACGCACCTTATCTGCTGTATAGGGGCTTTGCAGTGTGTATAGCTGTGCTGCAAAACGCGCGTAATCAACGGGAATCTCGGCAGCTCGCAGCTGTTGCACAAGCTGCCTTGCATAGTGAAGCGTCTCTTCCATGCAATCGGCCGTTATAAAAGCCCTGAACCTTCGAGGCATTTCACCCTCTTCGAGATTCGAGTAACGCCCTTTATCACTCTGTACGAGCTGTCTCAGGGCCGCGCCAAACGAATGCTCATCACCAGGCATATACATTGGCTTGGTTTTGCCCTGTTGATGAACCGCATAGAGCGTGAGCGCAGCATGAACCGCTGTCTCGGCCCACGACGGTTCGACGCCTCTCCCCACAAGCTCGACAGGAAGGCCCTCGAACTCAAGTGGCCATGCATCTGCGTTTGAGCCTATGGGCATAAGAAGCGCATGGCGCAATGTTGCCAGTTTTCGTGCTCCTCGTGGTTTTCCGCTAGCAGACAGATAGTCGTTTTGGATAGAGCGTATGCGCCCGTTTACATATGCGAGCATAAGCTGCTCTGGCTTTTGCGTGTTGTTGTCCGTCATATCTAAACCTCCTTATCTCTTGGTTCGTCTCCTTCAAGCGGCAGATACTTTTTTAGGGCAGTGTTGAGCATCGCCTTGGCTCGCGATGCCGTCATCCACCCGTTTATCTTGCCTGTTTTCATAGGAGCTCCAACGATTGCCTCTGGACCAGCCTCGCGAAGAAGGGCACTGGCGTTTGCTTCGATAATCGCGCGGGCCGTGCAGTGCCACCGCATCCGCTCGGCTACCGCGTTGCTGCTATCGTTAAGACCGGCGAGCCACTGGCGAAACGGCATATCAATCTCGAAGAAAGTACGCGTCTCCGCTTTCTCTTTCGCACCCTTAAGCTCATCTGCCCCATTTCCGCCAGACGCTACGCAGAGGTTTGCGGCAAGGGTGCCCAAGGCAAAAACCGCGCTTGACGTTGAAGAAGCAAGACTTTTGGCAAGAGTAGCCAGGTCTTTCCCTTCGCTTGATAGGAGAAATGTACTCAACTCAACCGTGTCATTGATGACATTGGAAACAACTGAGTTTTGTGTACCATACTCCATTCCAATCGCGTGGACCTGAATAAGCGCATTATCGAGCTGACACCCCGCGTCTCTGCTCGCAAGATAAGAAACCCAACCTTTCAGCCCGGACTCAAGAACGGTAGAGTCCGCTTCTGGCGAACTTACGCCAAACACGGAATCGAGACCTCGCCAGAGGGCCCTTCTGGGCTGATGTGTCTTGGGTAGGTAAACGAGAGGCAATTTCAACTGTCTTTCCTGGTTCGGACTACGCCTCCAAGCCGTCATGGGTTCATAGCCCTGACGGTTAATCTGCGCCAACTTGTCGCCGTTCGTCAAAACAACGGCAACTACGTGGCCCTTCTCAGGAATCAAACGAACTCTTCGAGCTTGCCACGTGTATAGATCAAGCCTACCAGTCGGAGCAAGGTCATCGACTCCGGCGGGCGCCGTCGACTTCTCCCAACAGGGCAAGTCATCGTCCGAAAACAGCTCGTTTATCTCATCGCCACACAGAATAGAATTAAGCAAGAGGGTTTCTTTAAGCGACGGGCCCTCAAAACACAGCCCTCCCAAACAGCCCGACCATCCGGTACCAATTGGATAGCTCTTCCCTTTCTTAGCGCGCACATCGCCAACCGTTCCGCTTTTAATCCCAGCGGTATCAAAAGCGTGAACGTGAATAAGCCAGCGTGCGGATTCCGAGAAAGTCAGGCGATCCGCCCCCTCACCTAATCGAAGCGAAAAGAGCATATCCCCATCCGGTATGTCAGCGATCACCTTTCTTATTTCAGAGAACTCGTTCTTTGCCGCATGCAGACCAGCGACCTGCATAAAAGGCTGCTCCTCGTCAAACAGATCGAAACGATGGTGCCACTCGTCAAGGTATTCATGAATCTGGTCGACGGGCAGTTCGCGCGCACGCCACAGGCGCCCCCAAACCTCCGCTGGAACGTCGTCATCGTCGAGCGTCGGAGAAATTGCCCTTTGCAGCACTGCCAGCAAAACGCGCAGAATCGCAAAATCCTGAGTGGGTAGATCGTTAGCCAAGCACTTGATGCTTGGCGCTTGCTCAAATAGCTCGCGCAGCGACACCTCGCGCGTCGCCCCGTCCAAATTGCGGACGTAGATCCATGGTTCGTCCACGAGGTTAAAACTCACATTCTGGCTCATTGCGCATCTCCTTTCTTCCTCACTGTTTCAACAAGTTCAAGCCCAGCCTTACGCGAATAGTGCATGTGATAGATAGCATCTTTCGTTTCTATCGCCGTATCTAGGTTTGAATCAAATGCCAAGACCAGCTGGCCTTGAAGCCATCTTGACTCTTGCCATCTGAACATCTGAGATTTGGTCTCCAGAGCATCAATTACCTGCTCAGACGATAGCCAGAATGGCAGGCTCACGGTGCAACTCGCCGCAAGGCGGGCAACCTCATCGTCAGGTGCCTCACTTCCATCCCCCAAATAGCCCTGACACGGACGGCTCCCCTTTATGTCGGTGACCCAGGGGAGCAGCGTGAAACCATCGTTGCTTGCCTGAACCGCAATAACTTCAACCGTGTCATCAGAATCGCGAACGGCAGCGCGTGCTTTTGTCTCGTCTGTGAGCGAGAAGGATTCGTTTAGCCAGCCAATAAGACTTTGCGTCCCCTTCTGTGGCTTGCTCAGAAGCCAGACATTTGCCTTGAGCTGCTTGTTCTCTTTTGTCTTCTCCAGCTCTTCTTCTGCGCTTTGCAAAGCATGAACCCATTCCGGTGCTGCGCCCGCATCACGCAACTCTTCCGCCGCAACGCTTCGTGAATACGTCTGCTCGACAAGGCCGGCAATATCGTGAGGCAGATTGACCATAGCCGTCCCCCCATCGGTACTCTTTGCCCTCAGCGAAAGCAAGCTGCGCAAAAGCATCGCAGG
The DNA here is from genome assembly GCA_902467875.1 of uncultured Collinsella sp. Taxonomy (GTDB): domain Bacteria; phylum Actinomycetota; class Coriobacteriia; order Coriobacteriales; family Coriobacteriaceae; genus Collinsella. The sequence continues at coordinate 21,266 of CABQWP010000012.1, forward strand.
GTGATAGACCTTCTCTATGCCCCCATTCACCTTAGGCGGAGCAGTCGCCCAGTCCTCGATGCCCGTGATAAAGCAACGTGCTTGCCTGAGCTTCTCCGGACGCTGCCCCTGATTTTCCCAGCGTTCATGGCGGTGAAGGCGTCCCATTCGCTGCAGCAAAAGGTCGATAGGGGCTACATCGGTAATCATTACATCGAAATCAATGTCAAGGGATTGCTCGATCACCTGCGTGCCCACAACGATGAGCTTGCCGGGCCTGCTGGCGGGATCGGGACCAAGCAGTCGCAGCAGTTCCGCATCGTTTTCCATGCGGTCGACGGCAATAAAGCGCGAATGGACGAGCTTCACGCACGAATCGCCAAAGGCAGTCTTCAACTGCTCGTAGGCGCTTTGGGCACGGGAAACCGTGTCTCGCAACACGCATGCGCAACCACCATCGGACAATAAGTCCTCCAGTTGCGCAACCAGCGTAGCATCGTCGTCTTCTAATCGTTCGATAATGACGTTTGTTCCGGTCGAAGGGTCATCGCATACTCGGTACATGCTATCGTCTAGCGCTCCATTTCGGGTTGCCGTTGTAACGAGCGGGTACGATGGCTCCCCCGGTGCATTACGAGGAGCTTCCGGAATATCTTTCCGCTTCGATGCGCGACGAGTGGGTTTTCTATCCCTACCCCGATAGGCGTGGATAAGCTCGTTGCGGCGCTCAGCAGGAAGCGTTGCCGAAAGCAGTATGGTCGGCACGCCGTAAGCGCCAAGCCACGTGAGCACACGGTCAAGATAGACATTCATGTAGGCATCGTAGGCATGAACCTCATCGATTATGACAACCTTGCCGGCAAGGCCCAAGTGCCTAAGCTGCACGTGGCGCGCCTTAAGCGCCGCCATAAGCAGTTGGTCGACCGTGCCCACAACAAATGACGACAGGAGACCGCGCTTCCTTCCGCTAAACCACTGGTGAGCGATCGTGTCTTCCTCAGAACATTTATTTGCATCGTCGCCCATCCATGTGCGTCCCCAGCTTCGCAAGCTGTCGTAGTCCGGGTTCAAAGCCGCCTTGCTATGCAAAAGTTGCATCGACTGCATGCTGCGGCCCCGCGAATCGGGAACGCCCTCGAGCCAATCTTTAACGCGCTTGAACATCGCGTTAGAAGTTGCCATTGTTGGCAAAAGATAGGCAATTCCCCCTGCCCCGGTTTTCGGAGCCATAACCTCTGAGCACATCAGCGCGGCCTCTGTTTTGCCATTACCCATGGGCGCTTCGATAATGAGCAGCCCTGGGCCGTCCATGTCGAATGCTGCCTGCAGTGCCTGCTCCTGAGCGGGTCGCAAGCTCGCATCCTTAGGAAGACCGCTAAAGCGATGATGAAACAGCTCTTGTCCCTCTTCCTTTACCGGCATCGCCTGCCACGCCGGGGGCAACGCCAGCGAAGCCCATGCGGCATCGGTGCGCTTGATGAATTCGTCGCAAGAGTCAATGCTAGAGTCGAGAGGAAACAAATCAGAATTTGAGGCAATCCAATCGGCCATGATGACCAGCGCAGAGACAAGCGCTTGTCCTGACTGAGGAACGGGTGACGAGCTAAAAATACTCTCGAACTTCGCCATCCCCGACCCTTCAAACATCCAGTCAAGAAGTTCCTCTTGTATGGCGCACCATTCGTCATCACCCAAGTTCTCGTTGGGAAAATTGCGCGATGCGCTCGCTATACCTTCGAGCACACTATCGGACGATGGCGTGGTTCCATGATGCGCTCCCAGAATGCACCCGAATGTCCACGAGCAACCCCAACCGCGCCTATCAAGCCAATCCTCGAGGATCACCTCACTCATGAAGGCGTGCGATGGAGGGTGGTTCATCATGCGGGGACTCGGAACCTGAAGCCCCGCTTGTTCAACAAGTTCTGCCCGCTCCGAGACCTTGTACTGGAAGCCTGGCGTCGCCTTGCCAATGTCGTGGATACCAGCAAGCCAGGTAACGAGCGCCGCCGTTGCAGAGTCGCCACAGCCAAATGCGTTCGCGATTTGGTGCTTGACAGATTCCGCAAGCCATTCGTTCCAAAGCTTGCGCGCAACACCCGCAGAATCGGCCATATGAACATAAAGAGGCGACCACAGGTTACGCTCTTCCGCGCCGCCCGTTTTTGCCCATAGTGCACGGGCCCGTAAGCTTATGGGAATAGAGTCCATCATGGTCTTTTGCATTACTCTCCCATCCACTTCTTCCCAGAACCCGAGAGGCTGGGAAACGCCTTACGATTAGACTACTACCGCGAGCGGACATTTTTTAATAGCTATCGGCAAACGTAATGTTGCTCAACGTTTGTGCTGTGAGCACGAGCGTTTAATTGAGCGCCCACACGCCTTGTCGCTGCACAAAAATAGGGCAGCCCGCACTCATGCGAGCCGCCCCTTCTCCTGACTTTCACGCTACAGCGCCAACCGGAACCACTCCCCTACTTCCCAAAGATCGCAGCGAACAAGCCCTTGCGTTTGGGCTTTTCTTCTCGGTAGGAACCCTCGACGGCGGCTGCGACCTGACGCGGTTGCTCGCCGTCTCCACAGCGCACGATCTGGTATAGGAACGGCGATTTAACGTATTTGACCTCGACGGGCGTGGCGTGCACGGTGCTCTCACCGGACAGATGCAGGCTCGGGCTGAGCGGCGCCACGATATGCGTTTCGCGCTTGTCGCTAAACACCACCGCGGCCGCGCGGCCCGTCTGGCCGTTTACGGCAATGCGCACCTGCTCGCCATCGCGGCCGTCTGTCGCCGGACGATCGACAAAGTAGACCGGCACCATCACCAGGCCGTCCTTATGTTTGCGGGCCTTGCGCGCCCACATGCGAATGCTCTTTTTATTGAGCCCCAGTACAGCCTCGGCGTCGTTGCCCGCAACGTCGAGCGCCAACTTATCAATGACCACCTGGTCCTTGGTAGACGCATCGACTGAGACAACGCGAAAGTCACCTTCCTGCATGGCGGGATCGAACGGACCGACCTTGGCAAAGTCCCACGGCTCCAAAATGCCCATGAGGCGAACGTCCAGGTAGTTTGCCCTGGGGTATGCCCAGTCGAGCACCTCGTAGTACACCAAGGCCTCCTTGCTCAGGCCCTTGCCCGGGAAGCTCGCCATCATGCGCAAGTCCGCCAGCGCCATGGGGAAATAGAAGAGCATCATGTCGTTTTGGATCGCGTCTTCCACGTCGTGCCCGGCAAAGGCATCCGGATACTGGCGCACCAGCTGCAGCGCGTTGGCACGTGCCTGCTGCGGCGAGATTTCGCAGGGAATACCCTGCTCGGGCACATACTCCGCACCAACGCCCATGGTCAGGCGCTTGCTAAACGTCCACGGCTTGAGCAGGTCCGCAATGCCGATCTTATTGCCGCAGGACGGGCACTCAAACACACGCTGCGTTGACTCGCCCTCAAAGGACGCTCCGCAGAAGGGGCAAGGAATGCTCACATGCGTGGCCTCTTGGAACTCCTGCGCCGTGCCGCGATCCTCCCACAGCAGATGTTCCAGGACCGACTGATTGCGCCAGTGCGCATTGAAGAAATACCAGTCCGGGTCCTGCGGGCGCTCGAGTTGCGACACATGCGTGAGTTTGAGCAGTCCATCCACCACCGTCAACGGCGTATGGCGAATACCCAAAGCGCTCTTGGGCTCTCCGGCGTCCGCCTGCCACGGAACCACCGTGCCGCAATAGGCGCACTCAAAGCTGCGCTTAGCCTGGTGCGAGTACATAGGGCCGCCGCAGTTTTGACATTTAATGGCAAACATCTCGTCCATGGAAACGTCCTCCTTTGCACAGGGGCTGTCGACATTAAGTATGTCGAGCAAGCAGGCACATGCCCATACCCATGTGGCCCAAAATGGACCACCCAGGCAGACGAGAAGTCTCGCTCGTTAGCACCGGCAGACTATTGCTGCATTTTCTGAGCATCGGCGCACGGCGCCCCCGTGCGAGCTACACTATCCCCTTAAACATGATTGTGAGGACGACCGCTATGCTATTTGTAAATCGGCTGGTACATACGCTTGTTCCCGGCAGCGAGGGCGAGCCGGTCGATGCATCTTGCCGCACCAACGCGGGTTTTGCCGCAAGCCTCATCTGCATTGGCCTCAACATCACTCTGTGCCTAGCCAAGGGCATCGCGGGCCTGCTTGCCGGCTCCGTCTCCCTCATCGCCGACGCTTTCAACAACCTCTCCGATGCCTCGAGCAACATCGTGAGTCTGCTCGGGTTCCGCCTTGCCAGCCGCCCGGCAGACGAGGGCCACCCTTATGGCCACGGCCGCTACGAGTACCCGGCCGGTCTGTTTGTCGCCGTCCTGGTTTGCGCCGTCGGCATCAACCTGATTCTCGAGTCGGTCACTAAGATCATCAAGCCTTCCCCCACTGCATATTCGGTGCTCTCCTTAGCCGCCCTCGTCTTGTCCATGCTCGTTAAGCTCTGGATGGCGGCATTCAACCGCACGCTGGGCAACCGCATCGATTCCGAGACGCTCATCGCCACGGCACAGGACTCCAAGAATGACGTCATCACCTCGGGCTCGGTCTTGGCGGCGGCGCTTATTTCGCAAGCGACCGGCTTTGATCTCGACGGCTGGGCAGGCCTGGGCGTGGGCATCTTCATTTGCATCAGCGGCATGGGCCTGGTGCGCGACGCCATCAGCCCGCTGTTGGGGCAAGCGCCCGACCCCAAGCTCGTCCAGGAAATCCGCGACAGGATCATGTCATACCCCCAGGTTCTAGGCACGCACGACCTCATGGTGCATGACTACGGCCCCGGCCGTCAGTTTGCCAGCGCACACGTGGAAATGCCCGGCGAGGGCGATGCCTTTGAGCACCACGAGATTCTGGACACCATCGAACACGACATCAAACGCCAGATGGGCATTGGCATTACGCTGCACTGCGACCCCATTGCAACAACCGGTGACGACCTGCGCGGCTGGGTAAAGCGCGGCGTAGCGCAGATCGACCCTGCGCTTTCCATCCACGACCTGCACGAGCACGACGGCTTTGTTTCGTTTGACCTGGTGCGTCCCGACGGCTTTGACATATCCGACGAGGAGCTACTGGAGCTCGTCACGCGCATCGTGCACGAGCGCCGGCCCGATGCATCATGCGTCGTTACGTTTGACTCGGGCTTTAGCTCGCCCGACCGTCCGGCAGAGCAGCTGTAGCCCGCTTAACAGCTAGTTACCCTGTGCGCCCGAAATGCCGTTTTGCAGAGCGTCCCAGGCATTGGTAGCCATATCGCCCAGATTCTGAGCAGTATCACCCAGGTTTTGTGCCGTATCGCCCAGCTCTTGCGCCTTATCTCCCAACTCCTGCGCCTTGTTGCTCAAGTCCTCCAGCGTATTGGAGCTCGAGCTGTCGGTACCGCTTTGGCCGCCGGACGAGTTGCCATAGCTGTTCTTGTGCGTGAGCTGAATCTCCAGGTTGCCGTTGTCGTTATAGTAGGCATTCGTAACAACCCAGTTGGAATCGATGACGGGCGTTGAGCCATCGTCGGTCAGAATCACGGCGTTCGAAAGGTCGGCTCCGCGCGACTTGAGGAGCTTCTTGGCGTTGGACCAGTACTGTCCCGGGATATCGCTCAGGTCGACGGCAGCAGACTGGGTGGTCTCGGCCTGCTCGGTCGTGGCATCGGTCGTGGCGCCCCGCTTGTTGAGCATGCCCGACACGATGGCGAACACGATCGACAAGGCAAAGAAGATCGCCAGCACAATCAGGATTTTCTTGATCACGCTCGACGAACGCGACGGTGCCTTCTCCTCGTCCTCACCATACTGCGGAATCGATTTGGGATACTCGCGATACGGCTGGCACGCATGCGGATCGCGCGACTCATAACGAGACTGGACCTGCGCCGTACGCGGCATATACGTCGTCTGCTGAGGCTGCGGAATGGGATTATGCGGCAGGTTGTTATAAGCATCTGTCGCCGCATTGCCATACGGGTCCGGCGCCGCATTGTCATACGGGTCCTGCGGTGCATAATCAAACGGATCCCGTGGTGTATCGCCGTAGCCTATAACCCGTGTGGGTTCGGCAGACGTCTGCGTCGCGGCGGGGGGGGGATAACCGGGGTTGGAAACAACGCGAGTCGCATCGGCGCTATCGCCAGCCTGTGCGGAGCCATATCCGCCCATCACGGTCGTCTTGTCCTGGTCCATGCAACGTTTCCTTTCCGTCGCCTGCAAGCATCAAGTTATCCATGCATTCTACCCGCGCAAAAGCCTATGATGGGCAAAGCCCGCCGGTATCTACAAGACATGCGCGTGCCTAAGGATCAAAAAGCCCCGCCGAGCCTTGGTAGGCGCGACGGGGCGGGCTAGCAGCTATAGTCAGCAGGCTTAGAACAGGCCGGTGATGTTGCCGTCGTTGTCGACGTCGATGTTCTCTGCCGCGGGAACCTTGGGCAGGCCCGGCATAGTCAGGACGCTGCCAGTCAGCGCGACCACAAAGTGGGCGCCGGCAGAAACCTTGAGCTCGCGCACGGTGATGCGGAAGCCCTCGGGAGCGCCCAGGGCCTTGGCGTTGTCGCTAAAGCTGTACTGCGTCTTGGCGACGCACACCGGCAGGTTACCAAAGCCGTTCTCGCGCAGCTCGGCGAGCTGGCGCTTGGCAGCTGGCGTAAAGTCGACGCCGTCGGCGCGGTAGACCTTGGTGGCAACGGCCTCGAGGGCATCGGCAACATCGGCACCGTCCTCGTAGGCAAACTTGAGCTCACTCGGCTGCTCAATCAGGCGCATGACCTCATCGGCCAGGTCGAGCGCGCCCTCGCCGCCCTTGGCCCAGACCTCGGAAAGCTTAACGTTGACGCCGAGCTTCTGGCACTCGGATTCGATGAGCGCAAGCTCGGCCTCAGTGTCCGTCGGGAAGCGGTTGATGGCGACCACGCAGGGCAGACCGTAGACATTCTGAATGTTGTCGACGTGGCGCAGCAGGTTGGGCATACCGGCCTTGAGGGCCTCGAGGTTCTCCTCGTTGAGGTCGGCCTTGGCAACACCGCCGTTGTACTTAAGCGCACGGGCGGTGGCGACAATCACGACGGCGCTGGGGCGGACGCCCGTCATGCGGCACTTGATGTCGAGGAACTTCTCGGCACCCAGGTCGGCGCCAAAGCCTGCCTCGGTAATGGCGACATCGCCAAAACGCATAGCCATACGCGTGGCCATGATGGAATTGCAGCCATGGGCGATGTTGGCGAAGGGACCGCCGTGGACAAACGCAGGCGTACCCTCGAGCGTCTGCACCAGGTTGGGCTTGAGCGCGTCCTTAAGCAGCGCGGCCATGGCGCCCTGAGCCTTGAGGTCGCGGGCGCGGACGGGCTCGCCGGCATAGCTGTAGCCGACGACGATCTCGCCCAAGCGCTCCTTGAGGTCGTTGATGCTCGTGGACAGGCACAGGATTGCCATAACCTCGGAGGCAACGGTGATATCGAAGCCGTCCTCGCGCGGCACGCCCTGAGCCTTGCCGCCAATGCCGTCGATAACATGGCGCAGCTGACGGTCGTTCATATCGACGACGCGCTTCCAAGTGATGCGTTTAACGTCAATACCGAGCTGATTGCCCTGCTGGATGTGGTTATCAAGCATGGCGGCCAGCAGGTTATTGGCGGCACCGATAGCGTGGAAGTCGCCGGTAAAGTGCAGGTTGATGTCCTCCATGGGGATGACCTGGGCCCAACCGCCGCCGGCGGCACCGCCCTTTACGCCAAAGACGGGGCCGAGCGAAGGCTCACGCAGGGCCACAGCGCTCTTGACGCCGCGACGGCGCAGGCCATCGGCCAGACCGATGGTCGTGGTGGTCTTGCCCTCGCCGGCGGGCGTGGGGTTGATGGCGGTCACGAGGACGAGCTTGGCCTGGTGATTGGTCGGCTCGTTGAGCAGCGAATAGTCAACCTTAGCCTTGTCGAAGCCGTACGGAATCAGGTGCTTTACGTCGACGCCGGCGTTCTTAGCCACCTCGGTAATGGGCAGCGGCGTGACGGAACGTGCGATTTCGATGTCAGTAGGCATGGACGGTCCTTTCGTTACCGGATGAGAAAAAGACCAATTCAGCATAGCACGGGCGCGCAATGGTAAAACACCCGTAACCGATGAATGGCGATATGTTTATCCAATGCTCAGCGATAGCCTACAGACCAGCCAAAACAAACCCGCCTCTAAACGGCTGGCTCGATGCCCAAGTGCTCAAAGGTGCGAAGCGTTGCCTGGCGACCCTGGGGCGTGCGAATCATCAAGCCGCACTGCAGCAGATAGGGCTCATAAACATCCTCGAGCGTACCCGGGTCCTCGCCCACCGCGCTGGCAAGGGTCGTCAGACCCACGGCACGGCCGGAGAACGTCTTGGCAAGCGTCTCCAAGATGCGAATATCCATCCAGTCCAGACCAAGCTCATCAATCTCGAAAAACTCGAGCGCCTGACGGCAAATATCAAGCTCAATAGGACCGTTGCCGCGCACCTGCGCATAGTCGCGCACACGCTTGAGCAGACGGTTGGCCAAGCGCGGCGTGCCACGCGAGCGCGAGCCGATCTCGAGCGCGCTCGGATGGTCTATCGTCACGCCCAAGATGGTCGCCGAACGCGTCACGATCTGAGCAAGCTCCTCGACCGTGTAGTAGTCCAGGCGATACGAAATGCCAAAGCGGTCGCGCAACGGGCCGGTCAGCATACCCGAACGGGTCGTTGCCGCCACCAGCGTAAACTTGGGAATATCTAGGCGAATCGAGCGAGCGGCCGGGCCTTTACCGATCACGATGTCGAGCGCAAAGTCCTCCATAGCGGGATACAGGACTTCCTCGACCGAACGGTTAAGACGGTGGATCTCGTCGATAAACAGCACGTCACCCGGCTGCAGGTTAGTCAGGATGGCTGCCAAGTCACCGGTACGCGCGATAGCCGGACCACTCGTCGTCTTGATCTGAGCGCCCAGCTCGTTGGCGATAACGGTAGCCAGCGTGGTCTTGCCCAGGCCCGGAGGACCCGAGAAGATCACGTGATCGAGCGTCTCGCCACGGCTCTGCGCCGCCTCGATCAGCACGCGCAGGCTCTGTTTGATATGCTCCTGACCGCAGTAGTCGTCTAGGCGCTGGGGACGCAGGGTACGGTCGACATCGAGGTCTTCGGGTGTCAGTTCCGAGCCCACCATGCGCTCACCGTGCGCCATGGATGCCGCCGGCGAGTTGCCGGGCGTCGCCCACAGGTCCTGAGAGTCATCGGCTTCCCACATCACGCATCCATTCCGAGTCGCTTAAGCGCCGCGCCGAGCAGGTCCTCGACACGCATATCCTGCCCATCATACCCGCTCAGGGCAACCTCGGTCTCCTGCGGGCTAAAGCCCATGGAAAGGAGCGCCGCGCGGGCATCATCGATCGCCGAGGGAGTGGCGGCGGGGACCGGCATCGCAACCTGACCGGGGATTACGTCGACCGGAACAAAGCCCTTGTCCTTGGCAAAGGTACTCTTGAGCTCCAGAATGAGGCGCTGGGCGGTCTTTTTGCCCACGCCGGGCACCTTGGCCATGCCCTTGTCGTCCTCGGCCATCACCAGGGAATACAGCTGTCCCACGGTATAGGTGGAAAGCACGGCAAGTGCCAGACGCGGACCGACGCCCGAGACGGAAACGAGCCGATCGAACATCGTGCGCTCGTCCTTGGAGGCAAAGCCAAAGAGCGTCATGGCGTCCTCGCGCACCTGCATACGGGTATAGAGGCGAACCTCGCCGCCGGGCGTAGGCAGCGTGGCGGCAGTGCTGCCCGAAATACCGAGCTCAAAGCCCACGCCCGATACATCGACGACGGCCGAGCTCATCGTGGCCTCGACAAGCGTTCCATGGAGCTGGGAGATCATCAGTATCCGGTTCCTCTCTGTTGATAGAACTCGCCGCCGGTAAGCGCCCGGGTACGGCTAAGGTTAACGTGACAGATGGCGCAAGCCAGGGCATCGGCGGCATGGTCTGGGTGTGGGTCGTGATCAAGCTGAGTGAGCGTGCGCACCATGTAGGCAACCTGCCGCTTGTCTGCGGCACCCGTGCCCACCACGGCCTGCTTAATCTGCATGGGCGTGTATTCGCCAATCTCGAGCGCGCACTCCGAAAGCGCCACGAGCGCGGCACCGCGGGCATGCGCCGTGGGGATGGCCGAGCGGACGTTAGCGCCAAAGTAAATGCTCTCGATAGCCGCGGTATCGGGACGGTAGCGTTCGACGACGCCCTTGAGGTCGTGGGCGATATGCGACAGGCGCACCGCGAGCGGGCTGCCCGCACTGGTCTCGATACAACCGTAGGCACGGCAGCGAACCTCGCCACGTCGTTCCTCGATAATCCCCCAGCCCGTATGGGCCAAACCGGGGTCGATACCCAAAATGACCAAGCCGACCTCCCCTCGTCTTTTGCCAAGCGTAAGGCAAGGCCCCGCGCATCATTCACGAACGTCTGTTCTAGAATAACACAACGCCAGCCCCATACGTCAGCCGAGATTGAATTGTAGGTTGAGCATACGCAAGCGAGCGCCCGCCAGAGCGAGCAAGGTGCCTTGAAAGAGGAGGGCATTGACCTGGCGGTCATGCCCGACGATTGAAAGGCAGATTGCCGCTCTGGCGGGCGCGCAGCGACCTAGTTTTGAGAGAAGAATGGGAATTGCCTCGGATCCACCGGCGGATGCGGCATCGGCGTGCCCTGGGGCCCACCCTGCGGTCCGCCCTGGCCGCCCATCATCTTGTCGATGGCGTCCTGAACCTCGCCCTCAAACCGCTTCATGCCCTCATGCAGACGACGCTGACCGTCTTCGGAGCGCAGCTCTTCCATCTGCTCGGGCGAAATACCCAGCAGCTCGCCCAATATGCCCATCATCTCGCCGCGCATACGGTCACTCGTGTCGTCGTCGGCAAAGCGGCGCACCTCGGCGCGTGCCAGCGAATCAACTGTCATGCGCTCCTTACCGTTGAGCCCCAGATCGGACCACGCAAGCATGTACGGCCAGGCGCGCTCGACAAACGAACGGGCAGAGACGATCGGCGCCGTCGGTAGCATGCGACGGGCAGCCTCGCCCTGGCGCACAAGCATCAGCAGCAGCGAGCAGGCCTCGGGCTTGCCGGCGGCCATCGGGATGTCGTCGAAAGGTCGATTGCGGTCTACGTGCGACTCAAGCGCACCATCGACCTCGCCCGGCTCAAGCCCGCCAAGCAGCTGCGCCGCACGGTCGAGCATATCGACCGGACCGGCGAGCGTCGAGAGCGCCCGCGCCAGCACACGCCCCATGCAATCCTCTACCGCGTTGAGCGTCACGAGCTCTTGGGGCACCACGGCCGAGGCGCGGTTGCGCACACGCGCCACAAACTCAAGCGTCGACAGGTACACATCGCCAAAGGGCGCGTAATCGCCCTGGTAGCCGCCGCAAAGCGCCGGCGCCGCCAGCGCGTACTCGGTTTTGGACAGCGGGCTCAGCGCCATCGCACCCAGCTCGAGCGCTGTGTCCTCCAGCATGAGGCCCAGCGTGCGCGAACGCAGGCGCTCGGCATCGCCCGCCGACACGTCGCGATCGAGCACACGCGCCGCATCCGGTGCATCGCGCTCGACGGTGCGAATGTGCAAACGCTCGGCAATGGCGCGGACGGCGGCACAGCGGGCAGCCTCGGCCTCTTCCTGCGCTGGCGTAAAGATACGGTTGCGCCCCAGCACCAGGCCAATCACATTGCGCGGGCCCAGAGCGTCGACGGCCAGCGCCGCCAGCAAAGACGACGGCAAGTCACCCTCGAGTGCCACAACAGCACGCGACGCACCGCGGGCGTGGGCGTTGTCGCGCACGGCGAGCACCAGCGCCCGCCACAGCCACTCCTCGGAACGAAACTCGGGCAGCTCGTGGTCTTCCAAGGCATCGAGCATCACGCCGCGTTGAATCTCCTGAACCAGCAGGCTCTCCTCAAAACACGGCGCTTGGGCCACCACGCGGCCGCAGTCGTCGAGTACAAACGACCCGCCGGTATACACCGACTCGTCATAGGCACCGACCGGCGCCATGCAGGCAAACCATACGCTGCGCTTGGATGCGATCTTGCGGTAGGCGCCGCTGCGAACGGCAGCAATGGCGGCAGTCTCGCGGTCGGTCATGTCAAACGCGTTGAATTGGAAATACGCAATGAGGTCAACACCGGTCGGCAGCATCTCGAGTTCGCGGTCCAAGTCAAAAATCACGGCGATGCGCACACCGTCCACGTCGAACACCGGCGGCGCCCAACGTGTGTCGTTGTTCTCGCCACGCTGCAGGGCAATGCTCGAACGCGCCGGCACCACATGACCGTCCTTGAGCATCATGTAGTCGAGCAGCGGCTGGCCCTCAAACGAAACCGCCGCGGGCACGATGCAGATCATGTCAAGCTCCTGGATACGCTCGGCGACACCAGTCAAGCCGGCAAGCATGTCGTGCTCAAAGTCGGCAGCGCCCACCAGGCTGCCCGGCATGGCGCCCATAAAGAGCGGAGCCGGAACGCACAGCACGCGCGCTCCGCGCTCGTGGGCCAGACGAGCCTGGTCCTCGATGCGGCCACAAATGCCCTCAATATCACCCAGGCGCATATCGATCTGTGCAAGCGCGAGCTTCATGGCTCAGCCCTTTCCGTCGTAAACCATCGAAATCGTAGTAAAAGCGCCGGCCGCATAATGCAGCCGGCGCTTGCATGTGCATATGCTAGCTATGATACCCCGAGCGGGGGCGCGCTCCTAGAATGTCGCGGACCACAGCCCGTGCAGGTTGCAGTAGGCATAGACGGTACCGGTCTTGGAGCCGCCCGCGAAAAACGTCGCGGGTTTCATGCCGGGCTCAAGGTAATGAACCTCTAAGCGGCCCTCGGCCTCAAGCGCAATCCACTCAATGTAGTGTTCGGGCAGGCTGGGGTGCTCGACCGAGCCAACGCGTGCACGAATCACGTGACCGTCGCGCTCGGTCTCGACAACAGGCACGTGCTTCTCGTGCGCCGCGTCCTCAGTGTTTGCGGTCAGTTCCGTGCAACCGGCAGGGGTCGCAACGTCGTCGCCAAGGGCAGCGATGAGCTTACCGTCGGGGTCCTTAAAGAATTTCGCCATGATGTTCTCCTTTGCTGATGTGCCAATGTTCTTGATGGTTCTTATGCCCAAAGGCAGACAAACCATCCACGGCATTGCAAATGAACACATAACGGATCAGGCAAGCGGTCGGGCCAAAATGCGTCGACCGTCCTGCCCACTCCAGCAGTCCCACCCCGCGCGCGGCTAGCGCCCGTCGCCGCCGAGCAGCGCCAGAACATCCTCGCGCGTGAACAGTGCCGACGAGATGCCGTCGCCGCCGAGCACGCTGTTGACCAGGTCGCGCTTGGACTCCTGCATCTGCATAATGCGCTCCTCGATCGTGTCCTTGGCGATGAGCTTGTACACGGTCACGGTATGTTGCTGGCCAATACGATGCGCGCGGTCAGTCGCTTGGTCCTGCGCCGCCACGTTCCACCACGGGTCGTAGTGGATTACCACGTCGGCCGCCGTCAGGTTAAGGCCCACGCCGCCCGCCTTGAGCGAGATCAAAAAGACCGGCACCTCGCCCGCCTGGAACTGTGCGACCATCTTGGCGCGGCTCTCTTTAGACGATGCGCCCGTGAGCTTAAGGAAGGCGATATCCTCCTTGGCCAGGCGCTTACCGATAATATCGAGCATACCCGTAAACTGGCTGAACAACAGGATGCGATGTCCGCCGTCGAGTGCGCCGTGCACGAGCTCCATGCACGTATCGAGCTTGGCGCTCCCCGCCTTGTAATCCTCGTAGTGCAGACGCGGGTCGCAGCAGATCTGGCGCAGCTTGGTGAGCTCGGCAAGTACCTTGAGCTTGTCCTTCTTAAACTCCCCGGCCTCGCGGTGCTGCACCTGCTGGGCGATGCGGTCCTGGTTGGCCAGGTAGAGCTTGCGCTGCTCGCCGGTGAGCTGCGCCATGACCGTGTCCTCGATCTTTTCGGGCAGATCGGCCACCACGTCCTCCTTGACACGGCGCAGTACAAACGGCGACACGAGTGCCTGCAGACGAGCGGCGCTGTCGCCCTCGGCGTGCTCGACCGGGCTTTCGAAGCGCTTGGCAAACGACTCGCGCGTGCCAAGCAGGCCCGGCATCAAAAAGTCGAAGATGCTCCAGAGCTCGGACAAGCGGTTTTCGATGGGCGTGCCCGTCAAGGCAAAGCGCACGCCGGCAGGCAGGCGCTTGGCGGCACGCGCTACCTGCGTGAGCGGGTTTTTAATGTACTGGGCCTCGTCGAGCACCACGCGGGCAAAATCCTGCTCGACGTACTCGTCGATATCGCGCCGCATAAGGTCATACGACGTCACGACCACGTTATGCTCGGCAACGCCGGCAATCTGCACGCGACGCTGCGCCTTGGCGCCCACGATGGCGCACACATCGAGCGACGGGGCAAAGCGCTCCAGCTCGGCGGTCCAGTTGTACACAAGCGACGCAGGGCACACCACAAGCGTGGGCTTGGCGTCCCCCGCTTCCACGCGCGCCAGGATATGTGCGATCATCTGCAGCGTTTTGCCCAGGCCCATGTCGTCGGCCAAGATGCCGCCAAGGCCCAGGTGTTCGAGCGAGCCGAGCCACTGGTATCCGTCGACCTGATAGCCGCGCAGTGTGGCCTTGAGCGAGACCGGCACCGTAAAGTCCATCTTGCCGAGCGTATCCAAGCGCTCGACGGTGCGGCGGAACGCGGCGTCACGATCGGCCTCGAGCGCGGGCGTGCGCGCGAGCATGCTATCGACGAATAGGGTACTCGACGCGGGAAGCGACACGCCGTCGAGCAGGTCGACGGCATCGACACCCAGGTCCTCGGCGAGGCCAAACGCGGCTCGGGCGCCCTCGTCCAAACGAATGATGTCGCCGGACGTAAGGCGCGCAAACGTCTGGTGACGCTTGTAGGAGTCGAGGTAGATGGCAAGGTCCGCGGCCGAAAGCCCGCTCGCGCCCAACTCGACATCGAGCAGATTGCTCTTGACGGTCGCACGAACCGAGAGCTTGGGCGCGGGGCGGACCGAGATCTGGCGCAGACGGTCGCTGAGCATGACCTCACCCAGCTCGGACAGGGCGGACAGGCCCTCGGTCAGCAGGCGGAACAAGCTCTCGTCATCGCGCTCCTCAAACGCCAGACCGCCCTCGTAAAAGTCGAAATACAGGGCCGCCGTGTCCATAACGCGAAACTCCGCCACCTCGTCGCGGGGCGGCACGCCCGGGCGCCGCTCTTCGAAGGGACTACCCGGAGCGCCCAGGCTAAAGAGATCCGCCGACCAATCGCCGTAGGTAACCGTAATTTTGCAGGTCACGAGCCCATCATCGACGCCGATTGCCATAGCAAAGCTCGGATCGGGTGCCACGGTATCGAGCGCGGCGGGCGCGGTGAGGTCGGTGTAGTCGCGCAAAATGGGCAGCGCCATACGACAGAACTCCCCCACCTGGTCGGCAGCGATATGGACCGGCGTGCGACAGGGCAGCAAACGCGATAGAAACGGCGCCGCATGCTGGGCAAACGCCACATCGGCGCGGCGCGCACGGCGGGTGTCGACCAGATAGGCAACGTCGCCCGAAGCAAAGCAGTATGCATCGGCCGGCAGGCGCAGATCGTAGCTGCCGCCAGCCGCCGGCGCGATTTTGGCGGCAAAGAGCGGTGGGCGCTTGGTCGGGGCTTCATCCTTCCCTTGCGGCGCCGGCTCGACCGCCACGTCATAGGTGCGATGCGTCGTCGTCCCCCGCGACCAGGCGGGCTCAAAAGAGATGGTCTGGCCGCGCAACAGGTCCAGCACATATACGATGCTATGCTCGGACAGCGGCAACTGACGCTCGGCGACAAAACCACTGCGGGCAAAGTCGTACGACGCCGAACGCGAGCTTGTGATGTCATCGAGATAGGCAACTGTCGTCACGACAAGGTTGAGCAGCTTTGTCGACACGTCTTCGAAGGCTTCGGGCGTATGGACAAACGTGAGCTTCTTGCCGTACGAGAAGGTGCCGCCGCGCACGTAGGCATCGGCCATGCCGTCGATGTCCTTGACCACGTAGGAGACCGATCCACAGCGAATGCGAAGCTCGAGCGCCCAGCTAAAGCGGTCGGCAAACAGTGGATTGTAATACGGCACCAGCGAGGGCTCCAACACTGCCTTGGGGGCATCGGGATCCACACTGCCGGCGAGCTTGCGGCGCATGCTCGCCAGCTCATCTATGCGCGCGTCCGAAAGATCGGAGAGCGCCGCCATGAGGCTGGGACTCGTGGGGACGGGCGCCGGAAAGGGAAAGTTGGGATTGACGGCCGGCGCTTTGGGCGCGTTGCGCGCGGGCTGTTTCGGCTGCGCCGTAAACGTGCGGACCGGCGTGCGCAGCCCCTCGACGGGCTCGGTGCCGCTGGCGTCCAGGTACGCAAGCGCCGTGGCGATGGCGTGCTTGCACATGCCGGGGTAGCGATAGGCAGCGGGGCAATCGCAGTCGTAGTCGATCACCTCGTGCTCGTCCATGTCGAGCGCCACGTGCGTCTTGTACAGGTCGCCACGCGAGCCGCGCACCGAGCCCTCAACCGTCACGTTTTTGGAGAAGCGCGAGCCGCTGTCCTCAATCGACAGCACGGCGCCGTTGAGCATGAGCGAACGCCCCTTCATAAAGGTGCCACTCAGCGCCGCCTCTTTCCGGAGCGCCTGCACAAACGTCCCCTGCGTCATCACTTCCTCCAATCTCACCCGGGGTAGCTTAGATAACCGTCACGCGGCCTTGGTTGCCGACGATGGCCTTTGCCTCTGCCAGCAGCGGAATCGAGCGTGCATTGACCTTGGCCGGCACCTCAGCGCGCAGCACGCGCCCGTCGACTTGCTCAATAAAGATCTCCACGCGGTCGCCGCCCGGGTTGGTGGTGAGCACCGTGGCCAGGCGCGCCATATTGCCCTGGCTAAAGCGGCTGTTGGGCACCATGACCTCAAACACCTTGGGCTTGTTTTTCTCCTCGCTAAGCTCCAGCGGCACAATCTCCTGCGCGATGATCTGGTCGCCGCGGTCCGAGCGCTCGAGCTTGCCCTTAATGCGCACAAACGCATCGGACAGCTGTGCGCCGGTCTCGGGATCGACCTCGCCGTACAGATACCCCTCGGCCTCCTTGTAGGTCTTGGGGAACACCACGACCGTGGCCTCGCCTTCCATGTCTTCGAGCTGCACGATGCCCATGGGGTCGCCGTTTTTGGTCACGCGCTTGGACACGCTCGAGACCATGCCGGCCCACCACAGCGCCTTGCCCTCGGGAATCTCCTGGTTGATGGTGCCGCCCGTGGGGTTTTGCACCTCGTAGCCGGTGTCGATCTGCGAGAACGAGAAGTCGCGCGCCTTGGCTAGTGCATACTCAAACGGACGCAGCGGGTGGTCCGAGACGTAGATGCCCAGAACCTCCTTCTCCTGGCTCAGCTTAAGGTGGCGGTCCCATTCCTGGCCATCCGGATCGGGCACGCTCACCTCAAAGCCCGAGCCCTCAACGTCGCCAAACATATCGAAGAACGACGTCTGGCCGCTCGCGCGGTCCTTCTGGCGCTTTACCGCGGCATCGATGATGTTCTCGGGGTTGTTCTTGTCCACAAAGTGCATCATCTGGCGACGCGGATACCCCGTGGAGTCGAAGGCGCCTGCCTTGATCAGCGATTCGATCACGCGACGGTTTGCCTGGCTCGAGTCCACGCGCTCGACAAAGTCGTGCAGCGTCTTAAACGGACCGCCCGCCTCGCGCTCGGCGATAATCGCCTGCGCCACGCCGGTGCCCACGCCGCGGATGCCGGCCAGACCAAAGCGCACGCCCTCCTTGGTAGCCGTGAACTCGGTACCGGACTCGTTGACATCTGGCGAAAGCACGGGGATGCCGTCGTGACGGCATGCCGAGACGTAGTGCACGATCTTGTCGGTCTTACCCGTATAGGACGTCAGAACGGCCGCCATGTACTCATGCGGATAGTGCGCCTTGAGCCATGCCGTCTGCATAACCAGAATGGCGTAACCGGCGGAGTGCGACTTATTGAAGGCGTAGGACGCGAACTCAAGGACATCGTCCCAAATCTTCTGGGCGACCTCGCGCGTGTAGTTGTTCTTGATAGCGCCGTTCATCCAGTGGTCGTAGGTGGTCTCGTCCGAGCCATCCTCCCAGTGGAGCACCGTCGACGTGAGCAGCTTAATCTTTTTCTTAGCCACGGGCTTACGGATACGCGAGTCCGATTCGCCCTTGGAGAAGCCGCACATCTCGACGGAGATGAGCATAACCTGCTCCTGGTAGACCATGGTGCCGTAGGTTTCGCCCAGGATGTCGTCCAGGCGGTCGTCGTAGGAGACGGCCGGCTCCTTGCCGTTCATACGGTTGATGTAGGACGAGACCATGCCGGCGCCCAACGGGCCCGGGCGGTACAGAGCGATCAATGCCACGACGTGCTTGTACTCGGTGGGCTTCATGTTCTTGATCGTGGCCGTCATGCCGGCGGACTCGACCTGGAAGACGCCGGCGGTGTGGCCAGAGCCCATGAGCTTAAAGATCTCGGGATCGTCAAAGGGAATCTCTTCCTCTTTGATGTCGATGCCGAAGTTCTTTTTGATGTTGGCCTTGGCCTTGGAGATAACCGTCAGCGTACGCAGGCCCAGGAAGTCCATCTTGAGCAGGCCCATGTCGGCAACGGTATGACCCTCGTACTGGGTAATCTCGACGCCGCCCTTGGTATCGAGCTTGGTGGGCACGTGCTCGTTGACGGGATCGCGGCAGATCAGAACGGCGCACGCGTGCACGCCCTCGCCACGGGTGAGGCCCTCGATCGAGAGCGCCGTGTCGATGATGCGGCGGGCGTCGTCGTCCTTTTTATAGGCCTCGGCAAAGTCGGGGTTAAACAGATCCTCTTTGCCGGGTTGCTTTTCGAGCACCTGCTTGAGCTTGACCTTGGGGTCGCTCGAGACCATCTTGGACAGGCGCTGGCCCATGTAGACCGGATAGTCCAGCACGCGCGCGGCGTCGTTGATGGCCTGCTTGGCCTTAATGGTCGAGTAGGTGATGACGTGGGTGACCTTCTCGGGGCCGTAGAGCTGGCGAACGTGCTCCACGACCTCGAGGCGCCGCTCATCGTCGAAGTCCATATCGATATCGGGCATCTCGGTACGCTGCGGGGACAGGAACCTCTCGAACATCAGGCCGTTCTCGAGCGGGTCGAACGCGGTGATGTTCATGGCGTAGGCGACGATAGCGCCGGCGGCCGAGCCCCGGCCGGGGCCGACGCCGATGCCGTTGTCCTTGGCCCATTGCACGTACTCGGCA
>CABQWP010000013.1 GCA_902467875.1 uncultured Collinsella sp.
CGCGACCGACGATTGAACGTCAGATTGCCGCTTAGGGGCGTTTGCAGCGTCGGCCAGTCCGTCGTTCGTCAGAACGACGGAACCAAAGGTGCAGCGTCAACTAGTTACGCGGTTTGGTAAAACCGCGTAACCCTAGAGTTGACGTAAGCCCTCTTCGAGGCCGGTCTTGCTGTCGGTCTTCTCGTCACGCATCTTGATGACGCGGGCGGGGACACCGGCCACGACGGCGCCGGCGGGGACGTCCTCGACGCCCACCGCGCCGGCGGCAACGACAGCACCCTTGCCCACGCGCACGCCCTCCAGGACCACGGCGTTGGCGCCGATCATGACATCATCCTCGATGATGACGGGCGTGGCACTCGCGGGCTCCACGACGCCCGCCAACACGGTGCCGGCGCCGATGTGGCAGTTCTTGCCCACGGTGGCGCGACCGCCCAGCACGGCGCCCATATCGATCATGGAGCCTTCGCCAATGACGGAGCCGATGTTGATGATGGCGCCCATCATGATGACGGCACGGTCGCCAATCTCGACGCGGTCGCGGATGATCGCGCCCGGCTCGATGCGGGCGTTGATGCCCTTAAGGTCGAGCATGGGCACGGCGGAGTTGCGACAGTCATTCTCGACGTCGTAGTAGTCGATGGAGTCGGCATTGGCATCGAGGATGGCCTTGAGCTCATCCCAGTCGCCAAAGACGGTCTTGCCGCGACGACCGCCGTAGACGTGTGCATTGCCCCACTGGACCTTCATGCCCGGCTTCTCGCGCACGTACAGCTTGACGGGCGTCTTTTTGGGCGCGGTGGCGATGTAGTTGATAATCTCCTGTGCATCCATCTCGGCTGCGTTGCTCATTTGCTATCTCTCCTTTGGGTGGATTCGGTTGATACCTGGTTAGGCAAACATGACCTGGTCAAACGTATAGAAGCCGGGTTCGCGGGTGACGAGCTTTTGCGCGGCTGCCAAGGCGCCGTTGACAAAGATCTGACGGCTCGTGGCGCGGTGGGTGAGCGTGACCTCCTCGTCCTGGCCAAAGAAACTCACTTCATGCACGCCGGCAACAGTGCCACCGCGCAGCGAGTGCATGCCGATTTCCTTGGGATCGCGAGCGCCGCACATGCCCTCGCGGCCATAGACGGGGTGGTAGCCTGTCTCGGGCTCGGCTTCGACGACGGCGTCGAGTAGCAGCTTGGCGGTGCCGCTGGGAGCGTCGACCTTTTGGTTGTGGTGCGTCTCGACAATCTCGCAGTCAAAGCCGGGCAGCTCGCGCGTGGCCTGGGCCACTAGATGACGCAGGGCTGCGATGCCGATGGAGTAATTGCCCGAGTGCATAACGCGGGTGTTCTGGCCCAGCTCACGCAGACGGTCCATCTGCTCGGGGGTGTAGCCTGTGGTGCCCGAGACCAACGCCGCGCCCGTGCGCTCGACATAGGCGACGACGGCATCGAAGGTCACGACGTTCGAGAAGTCGATAATCACATCGGCGACCGGTGCGTTCTCGAGCTCGCTCAAATCGAAGCCAATCTGGGCCACGATATCAAAAACGGGTTGACCGGCGGCGTCGACAACGCCCTCGGCGGTAGTGCGGATGAGCGAGCCCATGCGGCCCGTTCCCATAATGACGGTCTTAATCAAGCAGACCAGCTCCCTTCAGGGCATCGGTAAGTGCAGAGCGCGTGTCGTCTGCCATGGGGCACAGCGGCATGCGGTAGTTTGCCTCGATCATACCCATTTGAGCGAGCGCCTCTTTGACGGGGATGGGGTTGACCTCACTAAAGAGGGCATTGATGAGCGGCTGGCCGGCAATCTGTATATCGCGGGCGCGCGCTACGTCGCCGTCCAGATAAGCGCGGCACATGTCATGTACGAGCTGCGGCTGCACATCGGCCCACACGCTGATGGTGCCCGAAGCACCCAGGCTCATGAGCGGTACGGTAAGCGCGTCCTCGCCCGAGTACATGCGGAAGTCGTCTGACAGCAGGTGGGCGATCTTGGCCGCGTAGGCGACGTTGCCCGAGGCCTCCTTAATACCCATGATGTTGGGGTGCGCGGCCAGGCGCTCTACGTTGCGCTCGCTGATACCGCAGCCGCAGCGGCCGGGGATGTTGTACAGGATGCAGGGGATGTCCACGGCATCGGCGACGGTCTTAAAGTGCTGATAGATACCCTCTTCATTGGACTTGTTGTAGTAGGGGGTGATGAGCAGCAGACCGTCGGCGCCCAGGCCCTGATAGGTGAGCGACTTGGTGAGCATGGTCTGCGTGGAGTTGGAGCCCGAGCCGGCAATAACGGGGACGCGTCCTGCAACATGCTTGACCACAGCGGCGACGACGGAGTTGTCCTCGTCATCGGTCATCGTGGCACTCTCACCGGTGGTGCCCAGGGTGAGGATGGCGTCAGTGCCGTTTTGCAGGTGGAAATCGATAAGGCGCTCAAGCGCGTCAAAGTCGACACTGCCGTCCTTTTTAAACGGCGTGACAAGGGCGACGATTGAGCCCTCGAGATTGCGGATATCCATGTTCTTCTCCTTCGCTTCCGCGATCTGGACGCGTTTGTTCCATTGGGCGGCGACTGCTAGGCGCTCGTCCTGAGCGCGACGGCGGGCGCTTTCGGCGCGCGATTTGGCCAGCAGCTCGCGGCCGCACGGCAGCACGTCGAGCGTGGCAAAGTAATCGCCCGGGCGCTCGGCGCGGCGAATGAGGTCTGCCGAGCCATCGGGGCGCAGCAGGACCTCGGCGGAGCGCAGGCGGCCGTTGTAGTTGTAGCCCATAGAGTGGCCATGCGCGCCGGTGTCGTGAATCACGAGCAGGTCGCCCATGTCGATATGCGGAAGCTCGCGGTCGATGGCGAACTTGTCATTGTTCTCGCACAGATTGCCCGTGATGTCGTAGGTGTCCGTGACGGGCGCTGTGGTCTTGTCGTCGCCACCCGGCTGGCCCATCACCGTAATGTGGTGGTAGGCGCCATACATGGCAGGACGAATCAGATCGACGGCGCTTGCGTCCACGCCGATATAGTCCTTGTAGATCTGCTTCTCGTGGATGGCCTTGGTGACCAGGCAGCCGTAGGGGCCCATCATAAAGCGACCCATCTCGGTGCAGATCGCCACATCGCCCATGCCGGCGGGGACCAGAATCTCGTCGTAGGCTGCGTGTACGCCCTCACCGATGGCGTGAATGTCGTTGGCCTGCTGCTCGGGCAGGTAGGGGATACCCACACCGCCGGACAGATTGATAAAGGCGACATGTGCGCCGGTCTCGCGCTCCAGGCGCACGGCAAGTTTAAAGAGGATGCGTGCGAGCTTGGGATAGTAGTCGTTAGTGACGGTGTTGCTGGCAAGGAAGGCATGGATGCCAAAATTCTCGGCGCCCTTGGCCTTGAGCATGCGGAAGGCCTCAAAGAGCTGCTCGGTGGTCATGCCATATTTGGAGTCGCCCGGGTTATCCATGATGCCGTTGGAGAGTTGGAACAGGCCGCCTGGATTAAAGCGGCAGCTGACCGTTTTGGGGATGGGCCCCGCAACACGCTCAAAGAACTCGATGTGGCTGATGTCGTCAAAGTTGACGATGGCACCCAGCTTGTTGGCGAGCTCAAAGTCGGCAGCCGGCGTGTCGTTGGAAGAGAACATGATGTCGTGTCCCGTGATGCCCAGCGAGCGGGCGATCATGAGCTCGGTATAGCTCGAGCAATCGCAGCCGCAGCCGTATTCGTTGAGAATGGAGATGAGCGCCGGGTTGGGGTTGGCCTTGACGGCAAAGTATTCCTTAAAGCCCGGGTTCCATGCAAAGGCGTCGCGCACTTCTTGCATGTTGCGGCGGATGCCCGCCTCGTCGTATAGATGAAACGGCGTGGGGAACTGCTCGACGATATGCTCGAGTGTCTCCTTGTCCACAAACGGCTGCTTGGCCGCATATGCCTCGTTGGGGGTCAATGCCATGTCCCGTAAACCTCGCTATCCAGACGGCGCCATCTGCGCATCGAATCCGCATAGCGTGGACCCAATGTCCGGATAGCGCTCCCGCATTGCTGCAGACAGTCCTGTGGGTGTTTCCCACAGGCCCACCAGGTTGTTCGTGCCCGAAAAACCCAGTTCGGCGGGTTTCGCCTCCCCACGGGGTCAAAGCCTGCCGGCTCGCCCGCGGCTCTTCGTGCCCGCGCCTCTATCAAGTGGTAAAGACCCTATCACGTTGCACTTTACCAAACAAGAGTATTCGTATATAACGTTTAAAAAATGCAGCAATATGCTGGAAACATGTGTGCCACAATCCTGTATCACAATAAGTTGCAACAGATGTGCCTCACGAAGGGATTCTCTATGACCGAGCTCCAAGAACTCCGTCGCTATCGCCGCGATCTCCATCGCATTCCGGAGCTCGATTTCGATCTTCCGCAGACTATTGCCTATATCGAGGGCGTGTTGGCGCCGCTCGCTTGCGAGGTGACCCATCCGTGTCCCAGCTGCGTCTGCGCTTTCTTCGACGCTGGCGTTGGTGCCGCGCGTGCCACGGCGATTCGCGCCGATATGGATGCGCTGCCCATCGCGGAGGCGACGGGAGCGGCCTTTGCCTCGATCCATCCCGGCAAGATGCACGCTTGCGGACATGACGGACACATGGCCATGGCACTTGCCGCCGCGACGTATGTCGACCGTACGATTCGCGAGCAGCCGGGCGCCATTAGGCGCAACGTTCTCTTTGTGTTCCAGCCGGCCGAGGAAACGACCGGTGGTGCCAAGACGGTATGCGAGAGCGGTGTGTTCGAGCGCTATGGGGCTGACCGCATTTTTGGCTTCCATGTGTGGCCCGATCTGCCTGCCGGCACGTTGGCGAGTTGTTCCGGTCCGCTGCTGGCGCGTTCGAGTGAGACACACATTCATATTCACGGGACGAGCATCCATATCGCTAAGACCTATGGCGTTCCGGTCGAGGAGTCGCACGATGCGGCGCTGGCGGCTGCCAAGTTCTTGGTTGCCGAGCGCGAACTGATGGACGAGCTGGGCACCGACGAGCCCTGTATCGGTAAGTTTGGTCTGCTGCAGGCCGGTACGGTTTGCAACGCGGTGGCGGGGGAGGCCCATGTGGCCGGAAGCCTGCGTGTGTTTACGGACGACATGTTCGACCGGGCGCGCGAAGGCGTGCGCCGCGTGCTGGACGATGCCTGTGCCGCAACGGGCTGCACGTATGATCTCGACTTTGCCGAGGGCTATCCGCCGGTCGACAACGACCCCGAGTTGTTTGTCAGCGTCGCGCCTGCCTTGCCCGGGCTGCAGCTTGTGGAGGAACCGCTGCTGATCGCCGAGGATTTCGCGTTCTATCAACGCCATCTGCCGGGCGTGTTTTTCCTGCTGGGCACGGGTATGCCAGAGGACCAAGACAACCCGAGTGATTCGGATGGCTGTCCCGCCTATGCCACAAGCGCTCTGCATACCGATAGCATGCTCTTCGACGAGGAAATCCTTCTCAAAGGCCTCGATGTCTACAAACGATTGCTTTTGCTTGACTAAGGCGCAAAGGACTATTTGTTCTAGAAAACACGAACAAATGTACGATATAATAGAGATGTAAGTCTATAGAAACGTTTGACGTTACTAACGTAAGGCGATACTATGATTGCATCGTATAAAGATGAGGATACCGAACGCTTTGCCATGGGTGTGCGGGTCAGGAGGTTCGTGCCCTTTGAGCGTGTTGCGTTGAGGAAGATTCGCCAACTGCAGGTTTGTGCTTCGCTTGATGATCTTCGCGTTCCACCGGGCAACCGCCTGGAAGCTTTGAAGGGCGATCGTGCCGGTCAATATAGCATCCGTGTTAACGAGCGCTATCGGGTCTGTTTTGAGTGGAGACAGGAGATGGCTTGGAATGTCGAAATCGTCGATTATCACAAGTGATGAGACTTCGGCCGATTTGCTGTCGCCGGTGACTCCTGGTGAGCTTCTCAAAGAGGAGTTTCTTGTTCCCATGGGCATTTCTCAATATCGCCTTGCGAAAGAGACTGGGATTCCGGCTCAGCGTATCGGGCAGATTGTCTTGGGAAAACGTCGCGTGACGGCCGACACCGACCTCCGTCTTTGCCGTTATTTTGGCCTGACGGATGGTTATTGGCTGCGCGCTCAGGTGGCGTTTGACCTTGAGGCCGAGAAAAGGCGGATCGAACCGGAACTCGACAAGATCGTTCCTGTTCAGCAGGCTATCGCACTGTAGTGCTCAAAGATGATGGGGGTGGCGCGGCGATGAGGCGACGCCGACAGTCTGCCGTATATAGTCCGGGTGGATGCGGGTGCGGTTTGCTGCTGCTTCCGGTCATCGCTGTGGGCATTGGCGTGATGTTTGTGCTTGCTGGGCTGGCTACGGCGGCACTCGTACTGTTTATCACTGCTATCGGCGTGACGATTTGGCTTTATCGCAGTCGTGAGCAGCGCCGCGCCGACGGTAAGACCAATGTAGGATGGATTGCCTTTTTGGTCATCGCCTACCTGCTGAGCATCAGCTATTTGGCCTTCTTTATCCTGTTGCTTGTGAGCACCTTTACCGGGGAATCCGTCACGGTGGGTTGATGCACTGCCAGCAGACGGTTGCGCAAAGTGCGTTTGCTCGGCGTTTGGATAACTGCATTGGCCGTTTACCGCAGCCTTAGCTCTCAGCTAATGAATTCAAGTTTAATCCTTCCTACGATGTGCTGTGTGCCGGCACGGTAGCCGGATTGTAGGAAGGATGCATGATGAAAAAGCTTGAAAACGAAGTGCTGCTGAGCCGTCGCGCTGCACTGGGCGCATTCGCCACCGTCGCCTTGGGGACTGCCGGTCTTCTTACCGGTTGTGGTAGCGATAAGGCGACCGTCACCGAGGACGCTGGCGATGGCGACAAGAAGGAAGAGGCGAAGAAGGAAGAGCAGTCTACGACTGACCTGGCGGTTGGTGCGACGGTGACCACGGCTGCCGGTCTTTCCGTCGTTGTCGATTCCGTTCAGCCCGGCCTCACAAATTATGACGGTTCGACCATGACGGGCATTCACGTCACGTACGTCAACAATGGTGATGAGGGCGCAGATTACAACATCTACGACTGGAAGGGCGAGGACGCCAACGGCGCTCAGCAGAATCAGGGTTACTACAGCGAGGGCTCCGATGAGCTGCAGTCTGGTACCCTTGCCGCTGGTGGCTCTGTGGCGGGCAATATCTACTTTGATGGCGATATCAAGAAGGCACTGTATTTTGCCAACATGTTTGATAAGTCTACCACTGCAAGCTGGGTGTTGGCCTAGCATGTCGCTACCGTTGCGCCGTATGGGAGGTGAAGTCGTATGCCCGATAAAAAGCTGACTGACGAGTTGCTCAATGAGCTTCTCGACGCGCCAAACATCGATGGCTATATCAAAGAACACGACTTTGCCGCCCCGTCGCTTTCGGACTACCTGAAGCGGCTGCTGCAGGAAAAGGGCTTGGAGCGCTCGCGCGTGGTTCGCATGGCCGATCTCAATGAGACCTTTGGCTATCAGATCTTTACCGGTGCGCGTCATCCGAGTCGCAATAAGGTGCTGCAGATTGCCTTTGCGATGGCGCTGACGCTCAAAGAGACCAACCGTGCGCTGACGGCTGCCGGGGTAAGCGTCCTTAACTGCAAGGACCGTCGCGATGCGATTATCATCTTTTGCATCGATCGCGGATGCAGTCTCCAAAAGGTCAACGAGGAGCTGTATCGCTTTGGCGAGGAGACGGTGAGTTAGCGGCTGATATCTGAGCCGGCGGAGCTGCCGAACAACGATGCAAACGAACGGGGCGCGGATGCCATGGGGTGTCTGCGCCCTGCGCTATGATGGAGGCTATGGATACTCAGAGCCCAACATATTCCGATGACGAGCTGACCGCAGCGCTTGCCGAGCACCTGGCGTCGCTCGATCGCGACGACAGCTATCGCGTGGAGCGTGTACTTAAGCGCTCGTCCGTTGAAACAACCGAGCTCGTGTACTTTGAAGGAACCGGCGGTGGTTCGCTCGGTCCCTTTGTTCGTAAACGCATCGATGCTTCGGCTCAAATCGGCGGGGCATACGAGCGTCTGTTTGCCGCTCAGCGGGCAGGCAGGCGTTTTGAGCACCTGCCCAGAATCGTCGATTGTCGTCGTGTGGGCGACGAGCTCAACGTGGTTATGGAATACATCGAAGGGGAGACACTCGGGGCGCTGGTGGACCGTCTGGGAGCCACCCCCGATTATGCGCGTGAATTGTATCCTGCCCTATGCGATGCCGTGGGCGAGCTCCATGCCGGTTTTGCAATGGTGGGGGAGACGTCGGCGCCGGTGATCCATCGCGACCTCAAGCCGTCGAATATCATCGTGACAGGTGCCAACTATACGCCTGATGACGGCCTGACATTTTCATCGCTGGTGATTATCGACCTGGGGATCGCGCGCGTATGGCGCGATGGCGCCGATGCCGACACCGTCAAGTTTGGCACGCGACCCTATGCGCCGCCCGAGCAGTATGGGTTTGGGCAGACGAGTGTGCGCAGCGATGTCTACGCACTTGGGGCCCTGTTGTTCTTCTGCTTGACGGGAGTCGACCCTAAACCAGGGCTCGACATGCGTGAGCAATGCGAGGCGCGCAGCATTCCCACTCCACTTGCCGATGCCGTCTGCATGTCGATGGCGCTCGACCCGGCCAAGCGTTTTGCGAGCGCGGAAGCGTTGGGACGGGCGACGCGCGCGGCATACGATCTAAGTCGCCCCGTGCGGCCTCCTGCGCCTGTGCTTGTCCGTACTCCGGCCTCGGAGACGGTGTTGACGCCCCAAGGGCTCCAGAACCCCACAGGGCTTCCTAGGCCTGCCGCCTCCACTGCATGCGGTCTGCTCTCTCGCGTTCCGGAGTCTCTGGGGCGCATTTGGAATACGCTCGTCTTCTTCTCGCTGCTTGTGTTCTTTGCCGGAAGTCACTTTGCCGTCTTTCACCCCACGGGAGCAAACCAAAGCTACCCGACGTGGCTTCTCATAATCGAGTATTTTTTCTTTGTCGATGGCCTTATGGTGCTTATGCATTTTGCGCTGCTCGATAAGCGCCGTCTTCGTCGGCGATTCGCACTGCTCGACAGCTATCGCGGCAAGAAGCTCGCGAAACTCTGGCTCAAGGCATTGGGTGTGCTGCTCCTATGCATGATCGTCATAGTCGCGGTTGCCAATGCGACCGGCGTCGTCGATACCTCCGCTACCTAAAAGAAAAAGGGCCCCATTGGGGCCCTTTGCAGTTGCACTTAGATGCGGTTCATCTGAGCGGCGACTTTGTTGTACCAGTCCTGCCACGTGGGCGGGCAGTACTTTTTGGCCGCAGCCGGGGTAAGGGTGGAGCCGTAGTTGGCGCCCAGATAGGCAACGTGAGCGGAGATGCCCTCGCTCCAGCTGCCAAAGCTGCGCCAACCGCCGCCGCGGGCACTCCAGCCCCAGGCGTTGTAAGAATTGGCGCAATAAGCACCCTTGGTGCTCTCGATGCAGGCGATGGCGGGGGACCAACGGGGGTCGACACCGGTATTCCAAGCGGCGACGGCAAAGTTATAGCCCTGGCCTGCCATGGGGGAGCCGGCGAGATAATTGTCGATGCGGCTCGTCCACTCATTAATGAACGAATCGTAATCGGAGCTACCGGTATTGGCGTTGTTCACCGTGGTGTCGATGGTGGTGTTGGTGTTAGTGGCCTGGCTGCTGGAATTGCTGCCGCTCACGCCCTCGCCCGAGAGCTTCTCGGCGGCAGCGGCCTTATCGGCCTCAAGCTTGGCAAGCTCGGCGGCATTTTCCTGCTCGGCTTTTGCCTGTGCCTCGCTGCGGAGCTGCTGGGCCTGCGCCAGCGCATCCTCGGCGTTTTTCTGCTCTGCCTCAAGCTGAGACTTGGCCTGCTGGAGCTCAGCCTTGTTCTGTTCGAGTTCGGTTTGCATGTTATTGAGCTGTTCGATCTCGTCGACGCTCGAGCTCGTGATCTGGTTGGTGTATTTGCAGGTCGTGATGAACTCACCCAGGCTCTGCGCGTTGACCAGGAAGCTCACGATGGGGTTGGTGCCCTTCTGATACTTATACAGATCGCGCATGGCGGAGCTTGCCTTGGCCTGCTGCTCGGGAAGCTTGGCCTCGATTTCCTCGATGCTTGCCTCATTGGAGTCAATCTGCTTTTGCAGGTCATCGAGTTTGGTGCGGGCGTCGTTGTAGGCGCTCGTGGCGGCTTCAATCTTCTGCTGGGCTGCGGAAAGCTGGTCCTGCGTTGCCTGCGAGGCGGCATACGCCGCAACGGGGGAGAGCATCGGCGTGGCCGTCAGCGCAACGGCGAGCGCGGCGCTCGTGATGATACGAGCCGGCTTCGACGCAATGAGCGCTGCGGTGCGATGATTCGAATGCTGCATCCAGTCCCTCTGCAATCAATCGTAGGTTATGGTTCGAACGGTATTCTACTACTGCTTTCGACCTCAACTTGAACCTTAAAGGTTACAAAGGGTCAAGTTGAACTTGAGGCTTTGGCTTTGACCTGCAGTTATGACGAATTGTTGAGAAACCATAGAGTTCAACTTTAACGTTACAGGGCCCTGTTTGAGAGGAGTTTTGGGCTGTAAAAGCCATCTCAACGTGGGGTTTTATAACTACAGCGTGCCCTTCTGGCGAGCCTGCTCAATCTCTTCGAGGGCTTCGGCGGGGGTGAACGAACAGGTGCCGTCGCCGAGTTTGATTACCTGGATATCGTCGCCGGCGTAG
Source organism: uncultured Collinsella sp. (assembly GCA_902467875.1). Taxonomy (GTDB): domain Bacteria; phylum Actinomycetota; class Coriobacteriia; order Coriobacteriales; family Coriobacteriaceae; genus Collinsella. The sequence continues at coordinate 10,716 of CABQWP010000013.1, forward strand.
ACCTCTCCGCCCTTTAGTACCACGCCAAAAACGCCCTCGTGGGGAAAGATGCAGTCGCCGGCGAGATAGTAGATGGCACAGCGTGTGTGGCAGACCTTGCCGATTTGGCTGATTTCGACCAGGACATCGTTGCCAATCTTGAGCTGCGTTCCCAGGGGGAGCGAGAGCAGGTTGATGCCCTGGGTTGTGAAGTTCTCGCCAAAGTCGCCCTCGTGCACATCGAGCCCGCGCGTCTGCGCCGTCTGGATGGACTCTGCGGCCAAAAAGGAAACCTGACGGTGCCAATGCCCGGCGTGCGCATCGGAGGCGAGGCCAAACTGCTCGATGACGGTGTCGTGCCCGTCGGCGACGGGTGACTTACGCGTGCCTTTGTGCTCCGACGTGTTGATTGAGACGATACGGGCAGGCCCGTTGTAGGCGTCGTTTGCCGTGCACAGGGGAGCGGTCGCTTTCGCACGTTCCGCCAGCTCGCGCCTCGCGGCATTGAGGATGGGATTATCGGTCGGATGGTCTTGGGGCACGTGTGCGCCTTTCGCTCGAAGATGTCAATACGCTGAATCCTACAACAACGGTAGGTTCATTGCCCATTGTCATACAACGGTGAGCGCCGTCTTCGTGCTGGCCTTCGTGCTGGACGATTGCGTCGATTGCCATAGATACGGTGGAGCTTTGGGCGCCGGCGGCTTGGCACGCTAGAATAAATCAGTTGCGCAAAGACCGCCCGTTGTGTGGGCAGTTCATGATAGGAAGTTTCCATGGCATTGCAATTTACAGAGCGCGAGTTCATTCCCGTGCTGCTCGGTGGCGACATCAACGCCTATTCGGTGGCGCGCGCCTTCTACGAGGAGTACCAGGTCAAGAGTCTGGTCTTTGGCAAGTATCAGACGGGTCCCGCGTACCGCAGCCAGATTATCGACTACACGCCCAACGTGGATATCGATACCATGCCCGTGATGCTCAAAACCGTCAACGGCATTGCCCAAGCGCATACCGATAAGACGATTGTCCTTGTGGGCTGTGGCGACAACTATGTCGCTCTCGTGGCTCAAGCCAAGGATGCTCATGAGCTGGCGGATAACATCGTCGCTCCCTACGCGCCCTACAGCATGCTCGAACAGTGCCAGAAGAAGGAGATCTTCTACGAGCTGTGCGAGAAGCATGGCGTGCCCTATCCGCACACGTTTACCTTTGCCAAGGCGATGCTCAATGCCCAGGGTGAGGCGCCTGCCGAAGTGCTCGACCAGATCGATTTTCCCTACCCGATGATTCTGAAGCCTTCTGACGGCATCATGTGGTGGCAACATGAGTTCGAGGGCCAGAAGAAGGCCTATGAGATTGCCGACCGCGCCGAGCTGGAACAGGTCATTCGCGATTCGTATGCCAGCGGCTACACCGACGACCTGATCTTGCAGGATCGCGTGCCCGGCAACGACGAGTACATGCGCGTGCTCACCAGCTATTCCGACCGCAACGGTAAGGTCCGCATGATGTGCCTGGGCCATGTGCTGCTTGAGGAGCATCAGCCCCACGGTGTCGGCAACCATGCCTGTATCATTACCGAGCCCAACGACGAGCTCATGGGCGGCGTGCGCAAGCTGCTCGAGGACCTTCACTTTGTAGGCTATTCCAACTTTGACGTAAAGTACGACGAGCGCGACGGCTCGTTTAAGTTCTTCGATTTCAACACGCGCCAGGGCCGCAGCAACTACTACGTTACCAACAGCGGCTTTAACGTTGCCAAGTATGTGGTGGACGAGTATGTGTTCAACCGCCCGTTTGAGCCGGAGTTTGTGACGGCGCAGGACGAGGCCCTGTGGATGGTCGTTCCCATGGGCGTCGTCGACAAGTACGTCAAGGATCCCGAGCTGCGCGCTAAGGTGCATCGCCTGGACAAGGAAGGCAAGGGCGCCGACCCTTCGTTTATGAAGGGCGACTTTGTCTTTAACCGCTGGCTGCGCATGTGGCACACCAAGCTGCGCCACTTTAAGCTGTTCAAGACGTATTACAAGTAGATGAGCGCGGCGCCCGTCCGGTTTGCATCGGGCGGGCGCGGGTATGATACGCGCAATTGCGCAAGCGTCACCAAGGAGGCGGCGATGGAAAAGCTGGGAGTTATCGGCGGCATGGGCGCCGAGGCCACGTCGTATTACTACGACCAGGTGGTGCGTCATACGGCTGCTGCCTGCGATCAGGAACATATCGACATGGTGGTGCTCTCCAAGTCGACCATGCCCGACCGCACGTTGGCCATTAAGACCGGCGAGCATGCCAAGCTGCTGGCGACCATGAAAGAGTGTGCCCAGGCACTCGAGTCGCTGGGCTGTGCGCACATTGCCATTCCCTGCAACACGTCGCACTACTTCTACGACCAGATCCAGTCGTTTACGAAGGTGCCGATTATCCACATGCCGCGTGAGTCGGTGCGCTATGCTCTGGCCGGTGCGGTGATGGGGGAGTGCGAGTTCGACCCCAACCTGAGTATGCCGGCCGAGCCGGTGCACAAGATTGGCATCATGGGCACCGACGGAACCGTGGGCGCGGGCGTCTACGGCCGCGAATGTAAGGCTGCGGGTGTTGAGGTTGTCTATCCCAGCGAGAAACGTCAGAACGATGTGATGTCGCTTATCTACGATGATGTGAAGGCCGGACGTGAGCCCGATATGGATAAGTTCGACCGCGTGATGTGGGAGTTCGCCCGTAGCGGCTGCGACCGCGTCATTCTGGCCTGCACCGAGCTCTCGGTGCTGCAGAAGTACCGAGAGATGCCCGAGATCACCCTCGACGCCATGGATGTCCTGGTGCGCGAATCCATCATCCGCAGCGGCGCCCCCTACCGCCTCTAGCTTCCGACCTGTCAAAAAGGGACAGGCTAATTTTGGTAGGTTTTATCTGGTGAAACAGTAAAGGCCTCGGCTCGTTTGGTGCGAGCCGAGGCCTTTTGCGTTGGGCTGTTGCTGTCGGTGGTGAACTAGAACAGGAAGCCGATGGCGATGAGGGCGATGCTGACGATGAGCACGGCGATGTCCAAGCCCTTGATGGGGTAGCGCTTGTACGAGCTGGCGCGCGTACGCAGATAGAAGCCGCGCTGTTCTGCCGCCAAGGCTGTGGCATCGGTCTTGCCCACGCTCGAGATGAGCAGTGGCACACACAGTGGCAGCATGAGCTTAAGCTTCTTGATGGGGTTCTTGGTGTCGTACTCGACGCCGCGTGCGGTCTGCGCCTCCATGATGGCGTTCATCTCCTGACCAAACACCGGCACAAAGCGCAGCGCCGTGGTAAAGGTGAAGGCATAGCGATACGGCACGTGCAGCACCTCGACGCAGGCGTTGGCAAGGTCGTTGAGCTTGGTCACCATGAGCATGAGGATGAGTGGTAACGCCATACCCAGCAGGCGCAGGCAGGCCTTCGATCCTGTGATGAGGCCCGTGTCGGTGATAAAACCCCATACCACGTTGCCATCGCGCATAAAGGCCAGCTGGAGCACTAGCATGATAAGCGCGAGCGGAATCAGCAACTTGAGCAGCGAGAACAGACGGTCGACGACGCCGGCATAGGCACCCAGCGCAAGGGTGAGTGCCAAAAAGCCCAGCAGCGCCACGTAGGTGTCGGACAAGAAGATGCCGACGATGATGGCGGCGGCGAGGCCCAGTTTGACGACGGGATTCAGGCGATGCAGCAGCGTATCGCCCGGCATGTAGTCGATGACGTTAACCACGGTGGACCATCTCCTTGGTAATTCGAACGACATCGGTGACCTCGCTCACCTGCGCAAAAGCGGGCGAGACGGAAGATGCCAGACGGCGCGAGAGTTCGATGACCTGGGGCGGCTCAACGTAGGCACGCCGCATGAGATCGATGTTCGAGAATAGCTCGTGCGTGCGGCCGCGGTCGAGGATGCGACCGTCGGCCATTACCACAATGCGCTCGGCAAAATCCGAGACGACTTCCATATCGTGGCAGACCATGATTACGGCGCAGCCACGCTCGGCCATGGTGCGCACCGTTTCCATGACGGTCATGCACTCGCGGTAATCAAGGCCGCTCGTGGGCTCGTCGAGCACGACGATCTTGGGCTCAACCACTACGACGGAGGCAAGCGCCACCATTTGTCGCTGGCCGCGCGAGAGCGAGAAGGGCGCCTCGTCGGCCGGCAAGCCAAAGCGGTCGATGACGAGCTGGGCGCGACGCAGCGCCTCGGCACGGTCGATGCCGGCAAGCTCCAGGCCAAAGGCGACCTCGTCGAGCACGGTGTCCTTGCAGATCTGACGGTCGGGGTTTTGGAAGAGCGTTGCGACCTCGCGGGCAATGCGGCTCGTGGGGACGGTTGCAGTATCCAGTCCCGTGACGCGCACGCTGCCCGAGGCGGGCTTGAGCAGGCCCGTGAGCAGCTTGGTGAGTGTGGTCTTGCCGGCGCCGTTTTGGCCGACGATACCCACGAGCTCGCCAGGATAGAGCGTCAGGCTAAGGTCGTGTACGGCGGCTCCGCCATTGGGATAGGCAAACTCAACATGGTCGAAGGTGAGTACGGGTTCGGCGTCCTTGGCATGAGGACGCAACGACGGTGCATGCGGGGAACCGGCGGGCGCCTGGGCTTCGATAGCCGCGTGTGCGGGGTCGACGATGCCCGAAATCAGGCGCTCGGCCTCATCGACATCCAAGCAGGGGGTACCGCTTACTAGACCATCGGCCTCGAGGCTATTGAAGATACGCGTGACGCGAGGGCAGTCGACGCCGATGGCACGGAGCTCGTCGGTATGCGCGAAGACCTCGTGTGGCTCGCCCTGCAGCGCGATTTCGCCATGGTTGAGCACGAGCACGCGGTTGCAGTACTCCGAGAGCAGGGCGACCTTTTGCTCGACGACGACGATGGTGATTCCAAGTGCGCGGTTTGCCTCACGCAGCGTCTCGAAGACCAACGTGGAGCTGGCGGGGTCGAGTGCCGCGGTGGGCTCGTCGAGAACCAAGACGCGCGGACGCATGGCGAGGATGGCGGCGATGGCTACCTTTTGCTTCTGTCCGCCCGAGAGGGTGGCGATCTCGCGGTCGCGCAGGTCGCTGATGCCGACGGTCTCGAGAGTTTCGCTCACGCGCTGCTTGATCTGGTCGTGGGGAACGCCAAAGTTCTCGAGGCCAAAGAGCATCTCGTCCTCGACGACCGAAGCGACCATCTGCGTGTCGATATCCTGCAGCACACTGCCGACGATTTGCGACACGTCGGTGAGCGAGACTTCGCAGGTGTCGTGGCCGTCGACCATGACGGACCCAAAGAACGTGCCGGTGTAGTGGTGGGGCACGGCGCCCGACAGACAGGCGGCAAGCGTGGACTTGCCGGCGCCCGAGGGTCCGATGATGCCGATGAAATCTCCCTTGTTCACGCTGAGCGAGATGTGGCTGAGCGCCTGCTCGGTCTGCGTGCCATAGGAGAACGAGACATCGTCGACGTTGATGATCGTTTCCATGGATACCTTTCATAGTCATTGGGGACGTTCTTTAATGACTAGTCGTTTAAGAACGTCCCCAAAAGCTAGTCGTTTGGGACAGTCTTTGGTGGTGAAGCACGGAGACGGCTTTACGAGGGGCCCCAGGTTGGCGCGAGAAAGAGGAGCGAAGCGTACTTGGGTACGCGAGCGACGAATGAACGCCAAGATGGGGTGGCTCGTAAAGCCGAGCGGGTTAGTTGAGCCTAAGAGCCTTCTGGATGGGCAGGTAGAGGGCGCCGACCAGAATGGCGTTAAAGACGGCGGTCATGGCAACGACGGGCAGCATGGCGGCGGCGAGCTCGCCGACCACGCCGAGCATGGCCATCTTGATGATCATGAAGATGACGCCGGAGACAAAGGTGGTCAGGAAGGTTGCGACAATGGCGATGGCGGGCTTGACCTGACCGTTCTTGCCGGCGGCGTTGACGATGCCGGCCATGAGCATGGCGGCGATGCCCTCGGCGGCAAAATCGACAAACGGCGAGGTGGTGGTGATCTGGATCACGGCAGCCGAGATGAGGCCAATGACGAGCGCCTGGCCGATGTTGGGGCGAACGACCAGGATGGTGAGGCAGAAGGCCGAGATGATGAACTCGGGGCTGATCATGCCGCCCGAGATGCCCGAGATGGCCTTGCCGACGGTGAAGTTGAGGATGAAGCCGGCAGCGAGCAGGATGGCGAGCAGGACGAGGGCGCGGACGTCGAGTTTGCCGCGGTCGGCGGTCTGGACGGTGCGGGGCTGGGCGGCGGTGGTGTTCTGAGACATGGTGAAAATCCTTTCGGAATGGGGGTGCAAGAGAAAAGCGGAGGCGCGTGATGCGAATGCGATCGGGATCGAGATAGAAAAAGGCCCCCGGTCGAAACCGGAGGCCTTCCAATCACCTAGAGCGCAAAAACAGGCGTGAGGGACTCACTGTCGACCGATCGTATTCGCATTACGCCACCACCAGTTGTTGAGAGACTTCATCGTGTTCTTCATGTTGGTGGCTCCTTTCGTGATGCCGTGGCGCGGTCGCACCTAGTTGCTGTTGCGCTGCACTATAGCACAGCGAAGTGTGTGCGGGGAAATCTTTTTTAAAAAGATTTCAGGTGGGTTTCCCGCCGGTCAAAAGAGCGGGCTGAGCGGGCGAGGCTGCCATTGCTGCCTTGTCCGCTCAGCTAAGACGTTACTCCTTATTGCGACGGTAGAGGAAGTAACCGCCCGCGGAGATGACGGCAACGCCAGCGATGGCGAATGCGGCCACCATGCGGCCATCAAAACGATCACCGGTGGTGGGCAGGCCGCCCTTGGTGTTCGTCTTGTTGGTGGTTACCGTGGTCGTGGTGTCCGACTTGCCAGGCTTCTCGGGCTTGGTGGTGGGCTGCTCGGGCTTAGCGGGCTGCTCGGGGGTACCGGGCTGCTCAGGAGTACCGGGCTGCTCAGGAGTACCAGGCTGATCCGGGGTTACCGGGTCGGTGGCAAGAGCGTCCTTGGCGTAGGTGATGGACACCTTGAGGCCGTTGATCTCGGTGTTCAGGTCGCTCGGGGTGAAGGGCTGGTCGAAGTTTTCGGCCTTCTGATAGGCGCGCATCTCCTGGAGCAGGGCCTTGCACTTCTTGTAGGTGTTCTCGGTAGCAGCCTTGCCGGCCTTGTTGGCCAGGGCAGTGCGGCCCTCGGTGGTCGTCTCGGCTAGCATGGCGGCGTCAACTTCCTTGTTCTGCTCGATGAGCTCGTTCTGGAGCGCATCGAGGTAGGCACGGACGCTGATACCAAGGGTGTCAGGGTTCTCAAAGCAGAGCGAGCTGATGTCCATGAGGACGTAGTTGATTGAGTTCTCGGGCTCCTCGTTGTACACGACGTCAGTCTGTTTGCAGTGATCGAAGGAGACGGTCTGATCGCTGAAGTACGGGCTGACCTCAGTTATCAGAGCGGAGTACAACGGGATGGCGACGGAGTACGCGGCGCGGGAGAGCATTTCCCACTGGATGGTAGCGACTTCGGGGTCATACCCGCGACGAATCTGGAAGAGGTTGATCTCGGTGTTGCGCTCGCTGCCGATGCAATAAACACCATCAGTGTTCGCGTTGAGGCCAGGGACGTTCTCGCCGCGGTTGCCAAAGGCACGAATCAGCTCAAAGGTGCTCCAGCCAGACTTGCCAGGCCTGAAGAACAGGGGCTGGATTTCGCTGACCATGGCTCCCTTTTGGTCAGGTTTTCCATCCTTCTTTACTGTGATAATGTCGTAATCTGTGCCTTCGGTCAGCTGACTACCAAAATAATCGCGGCCTTGCACATAGCGGGACCACTGGTTTACGCCGGAATCGGCGAGGCTTTCGCCATACGTTTGGGCGACATCGAATTTGCCGTCAGCGGAGTATTTGGCGAAGCCCTTCTCCACGGGCATGGACTCGATGCCCTCGGAGTGTAGGCAGTTCTCGGGGTCATCAAGGTCGACATCGTAGTTGAGGCTCCCGATATTAGGGTTGAGCGACGCGACGTCGTCAGCGAGCTTCATGGCGATCCACTGATGGGCGGAAAGTGTGGCGAACAGCCAGGTCTCGTTGTTGTCGGCGATGATGATCTGGTCGTTGGTGCAGACGCCTTGATCATCGATCAGTCTGCCGAGAAGCTCGACGCCCTCGCGGGCCGTGGCGCTCTCGCCCAGGATGATGCTGCCGTAACTGTACTCGCCCAGACCCACTTTCTCATCGATGTGGTCTGCTGCATCGGCCTCCTCGTTATAGGAAGTGCTTAGCGTGGCAGAGCAGGAGACGCCCTTCTCGTTGATTCCGGCCTCGGAATAGGCGTCGGTGCGACCCATCCAGTTGGAGGGGTGGTCGCGTACATAGCTGTAACGATAGGTAGGCTTGTTCGAAGTGTATTCAAAAGCAGATTCAATCGAGCTGTACTTAAAGCCAGGTTCGTGTGCAGGTTCGATGCCGTAGTGCTTAAGATAGCGCTTGTCAAAGTCCTCGGCGCGGCCGTAGTACGTATTGCCGTCGGCCGTATAGTTTTTGCCCATGTACATCTGCGTGCAGGCGAGCGCAGATGTCGGCATGGACATGATGGTTGCAGCTCCAAAGGCGAGGCCTATGCCTAGCTTCTTGAGCGCGTTGACGGGGTGAGTTTTCCTCATTTTCCCTCCCAGCGTGCGAAAGCCCTCTGTCGCCAGAGGGCTTCAGCCAATAAAGACACCCCATTAGCGTAACGAACTGGAAACAATATTCATCTATGAAAGACACTTACTCGATAAGCGTGATGAAATATGCGACGAGCGGTTAATTGTACTCAGTTTGTAGCTTTACTTTAATAAAGACGCCCCGTAATTACTGTAGCCGAATAAAGTAGCTGGGAATGCCTGAAATGAAAATCCCCCGCTGTTTGGCAAATGCATAAACAGCAGGGAAGACGATAATTGGATGAATATCATACCAATGTGGAATTACTTCTTCCGGCGGTGGATCACGTTGATCGCATAGCCGACGAGCATGGCCAAAACGATGATGATAAAGCCGAGCAGGGGATTGTCGTTCATAGGGTCCTCCTATTTTCCGAGCGGGGAGAATTCGTCGACGATGAGGTCGAGGCATTGCGGAAGCGCGCGGGCTCCAAAGACGCCCGAATTGCTGGAGATAATCTCGCCATCGAACTGCATGCCCAGCGACGGGGTGCAGGTGATCTTGGCTTCCTTGGTCTGGATGATCTTGAACTGCGGGCGGCCGAGTACCTTGCCGGCGGGGTCGAGTGCGGCGGTGATCACAGTCGGTAGAAGCTGCACAGTTTTTACGGGTTCGATGACCGCAATGTCGACCATGCCATCGTTCATACGGCAGTCGGGGAACAGGTTGATGTCGTTTTGGATGACCGAGGTGTTGCCGGCCATGCAGCAGATGCCGTCGAGCTCCTCGACAATGCCGTCATGCTCAATCGTAAAGTGCGCCACCGTGGGATTGGGCGTGGCGAGCGCGGAGAGGAAGTAGGCGATCTCGCCGATGTCGTTTTTGGTGGGGGCGGCCTTCATCATGATCTCGGCGTCGAAGCCCGAGCCGGCGATGATGATGAAGCCGTGGCGCTTCTCGTTGCCGTTCTCGTCGAGCCAAAAGAGCTCGCCCATGTCCACTTTGACCGTGCGACCGGCGCGGCAAGCCTTGGCAAGCGCCGCCGCCTCGGGGGCATTACCGATGTTGTTGAAGAACAGGCAGGCCGTACCGGAGGGGAAGACGAGCGTGGGGACACCGCATCCGCGCATCTGGTCGAGCACGTTGGAGACGGTGCCGTCGCCGCCCGAGACCACCACGCGATCGAATTCGCGCACGTCTGCCACGGCGTCCTCGGGCTCCATGCCATCGCCGATAAAGCGCATCACGACCTCGTCGCCGCCCTGCGCGAGGGCGTGCGTAAATGCGTAGATTTCATCTGAGCTGGGGCCCGATGCCGGGTTGTGGATGATAAGGCAGCGCATACTTACGTTCCCGTTCTGTGACTAACCGAGTATAGTTGTAAGGCAATGCCGATATCCTACCCGTGTTTTTCGGGCCTAACCTTATTCGATGGGTTGATATGTACATTTCCACACATCAGGCTCTACTCGACTTTTGCCAGCGCGCCCGTAAGTTCGACGCGATTGCCGTCGATACCGAGTTTTTGCGCGAGCGCACGTTCCATCCGCGTCTGTGCTTGGTTCAGATTGCCACCCCTGCCGAGAGCGTCGCGGTCGATCCCCTGGTAATCGACGACCTCTCGCCGCTGGCCGAGCTTATGGCCGACGAGAGCGTGACCAAGGTCTTCCACGCCTGCTCGCAGGATATGGAGGTCATGCTCCATACCGTGGGCGTGCTGCCACGACCGATTTTCGATACGCAGGTCGCCGCCGCTTTTTTGGGCGAGCGCCAGCAGATTTCCTACGGCGCGCTCGTGCAGACGTTTTGCGGCGTCTCGCTGCCCAAGACCGAGTCGCTGACCGACTGGTCGCGTCGCCCGCTGACCGATAAGCAGATTGAGTACGCGATCGATGACGTCAAATACCTGATCGTCGCCTATACCGAGATGATGAGCCGCCTGCGCGAGCTGGGCCGCGTGGACTGGGTGCTCGACGAGTTGCGTCCTCTGGTCGATGAGTCGCACTACCGTGCCGATCGCCACGAGGCGTTCCGTAAGGTCAAGCGCATCAATTCGTGCAGCCGTCACCAGTTGGGCATCGCGCGCGAGCTCGCCGCCTGGCGCGAGGATCGCGCCGAGCGCCGTAACATCCCGCGCAAGTGGGTCATGTCCGACGACACGCTGCTTGCGCTCGTTAAGCGCAATCCCGTGCGCGTTGAGGAGTTCCGTAGCATTCGCGGTACCGATCAGTTGGGGGAGCGCGACGTGGACGGCGCGCTCATGGCCATCAAGCGCGGCGCGAGCTGCCCGCACGATCGCCTGCCGCTCATGGTGCGCGGGCATCGTCAGATCTCTCCGGAGTTGGAGAGCGTGACGGACCTGATGTATGCGCTCATTCGCCTAGTTGCCGAGCGCTCGGGCGTGGCGACCTCGGTCATTGCCTCGCGCGATGACCTGGCCGACTATATTGAGCACCCCGAGCAGAGCCCCCTGCGCGAAGGCTGGCGCTTCGAGCTCGTGGGCTCACGCCTGGACGATTTGCTCTCGGGCAATATGGGGTTGACGGTGAAGGACGGCAAAATCGAGCTCCTGTAGGGAAGCCTAGCCGGTTGAGTGGGTAGAATGCCTCCAACGTGTAATTCGATTCGGAGGAATTCGCATGCCTTATTACTATGGTTACGGCTTTGGCATCGACCCGCTGTACCTGCTGGTTGTTCTTGTTTGTACAGTGCTTGGCCTTGCTGCGCAGAGCTATATCAATTCGACGTACAAGACCTGGTCCAAGGTTCGCTCGGACGGCGACACGGGCGCCACGGTTGCTCGCCGCATGCTTGACGCCAACGGTTGCAATGCCGTGGGTATCAAGGGTGTCGCCGGTGAGCTCACCGACCATTACAACCCGCAGGATAACAACCTGTATCTGTCGGATGCCAACCGTTCGGGCGGTTCGGTCGCAAGCGTTGCCGTCGCCTGCCACGAGGCAGGCCATGCCGCCCAGCGTCAAAGCGGCTATGCCATGATGAAAGTACGTACCGCCCTCGTGCCGGTCGTCAACTTTACCCAGAACACCTGGACCATCGTGTTGCTCTTGGGCCTGTTTATGAACATTGCCGGGCTCACATCCCTCGCGTTGATCTTCTTCTCGTTTAGTGTACTGTTCCAGCTCGTTACGCTGCCTGTCGAGATTGACGCCAGCCGACGCGCCGTGGCGTACATCGAGCAGTCGGGTATGAGTTCCAAGCAGGTCAACGGTGCCAAGAAGGTACTGACGGCCGCCGCGCTTACCTATGTTGCCGCTGCGCTCACCTCGATTATTCAGCTGCTCTATCTTATGGCTCGCTACAACAGAAACTCCAACCGATAACAAATTGGGTCGCTGGGCGCCGCGGGGATTCGTGTCCCCGCGGCGCTGTACTATGTGTTGGACTTAAATTTGCGCAGGGCCGAAGCCCTTGTGCACGATGACGAAAGGAGGCTGCGTGGCAGGCTGGAATCTGACCGGCAATACCGTTTCCGCCGAGTTTGACGGTTCGGACGAGCGGGAGCGCAAGGAGCTCAGCGTGAGCCAGGCGGTAGAAATCGCCGCCGGTGCGCTCGATGCCATTCCGCAGCTGAGTGTCCTGGGCGAGGTCACGGGTTTCCGTGGTCCCAACGCCCGAAGCGGCCACTGCTACTTCCAGATTAAAGACGACTCGGCCGCCGTCGACTGCATCATCTGGAAGGGCGCCTATCTCAAGCGTACCTTCGATCTGCGTGACGGCATGCAGGTGAGCTTTAAGGGCAGCTTCAACCTCTATAAGCCCACGGGTCGTATGAGCTTTGTCGCTCGCTCGTTTTCGCTGGCGGGGGAGGGTCTGCTGCGTCAACAAGTGGCGCAACTGGCCGAAAAGCTACGCCGTGAGGGTCTGATGGACGAAGCGCGCAAGCGCCGCATACCGGTGTTCTGCTCGCGCGTGGCGGTCGTCACCTCGCTTTCGGGTGCCGTAATCGATGACGTCAAGCGCACGCTGCGCCGTCGCAACCCGCTTGTCGAGCTTGTTTGCGTGGGGGCTAAAGTTCAAGGCGAGGGTGCGCCGTCAGAGCTCATTGAAGGCCTGCGCCGCGCCGCTGCCATTACGCCGGCGCCCGATTGCATCTTGCTGGTGCGCGGCGGCGGCTCCTTTGAGGACCTCATGACCTTTAATGACGAGGAGCTTGCCCGCGCGGTGGCGGCTTGTCCCGTGCCCGTGGTGACCGGCATTGGCCATGAGCCCGATACCTCGATTTGCGACATGGTGAGCGACCGTCGCGCCTCCACGCCTACGGCGGCGGCCGAATCGGTGGCGCCGGCTATGACGGAGTTGGCCGATGTGCTCGAGGCGCGCTATCAGCGTCTGGGTGCCGCGATGGCATCGATTATTGGGTCGGCCCAGGTCGACCTGGAGATGCTCGATCAGCGCGGTCGCCGTGCCTGGGATACCTATACGGCTCGCTTGGGCGATGTGCTCGATGCGGCTGCGTGCCGCCCGTGCCTCAACGACCCAACGTTTATGGTTGAGCGTCGCGAGTCTGAGCTTGCCTTGACGGCCGATCGTCTGTCCGGCGCCATAACGCGTTCGGTTGGGGCCTTCCGCTCCAACTTCGAGCGTCTGCCCGAGCGCTTGATCGCAAGCACCTCGGGGCTCGATGGCAAGCGCCATGCGCTCACGCTTGCGAGTTCCCGCCTGGAGCATCAGGGGCGCACGATGCTCAACAAACCTGCGTCCGATTTGGGCCGTGCGGCAGCCTCTCTCGATGCCCTGTCGCCGCTCAAGGTGCTTGCCCGCGGTTACTCCATCGCGTACAGCGATGACGGTGTGGCTACGAGCGCCAAGACCTTTAAGCCCGGCGACGCCATCCGCGTGCGCATGGCAGACGGCAACGTGGCGGCAACGGTCAATACGGTCGAGTAGACCGCGTTTCATAGCGATAAACCTTTAGGAAAGGAAACAGATATGGCAGAGAAGACCCCGGTCGAGCAGCTTACGTACAAGCAGGCCTCGCAGGAGCTGGAGCTCATCATCCGCAGCCTGGAGTCGGGCGACATGGAGCTCGAGGAGTCGCTCGAGAGCTACACCCGCGGCGTTGAGCTCCTCAAGAGCCTGCGCACCCGCCTGTCCGATGCCGAGCAGAAGGTCTCGGTGCTCCTGAAGGATGTTGACGGCAACGACGTGCTCGCCGACGGCGAAGCCGCCAACACGGACGACAACCTCTCGTTCTAGCCATCCCGACCAAATATAATTACCTTGGTCTGTGAGAAAGGAACCAAACATGTGCGATTGCATCTTCTGCAAAATTGCCAACCACGAGATCCCCTCGACCGTTGTCTATGAGGACGACCAGGTCATCGCCTTCGACGACCTCAACCCCCAGGCGCCGGTCCACACGCTCGTGATCCCCAAGAAGCACTACAGCGACATCGCCGATAACGTGCCCGCCGAGACCATGGGCGCCATGGCCCACGCCATCCAGGAGGTCGCCAAGGTCAAGGGCTTGGAGGACGGTTTCCGCGTCATCTCCAACAAGGGCGTCAACGCCGGCCAGACCGTCATGCACTTCCACATGCACGTCCTCGGCGGCAAGAACCTGGGCGAGGACCTCATCTGAGGACGCTTTTTCCTTGCAATGAAACGGAAGCTCAAGCACCGATAACTTATATATCAACGCAATAAACCCGAGCGCGAGGGCGTTTGGGTTTATTATTGAAGCGTATGTAACCTGGCGGCGCCACACCGCCTGTTAGTAGGGAGACACATGAACGTTCTGGTCGTCAACGCAGGATCTTCGACCCTTAAGTATCAGGTCATCGATACCAAGTCCCACAAGGTGTCCGCAAAGGGCTCCTGCGAGCGCGTCTGCTTTACCGGCGGTACCTTCACCCACGCTGCCAACGGTTCCAAGAAGGTGACCGAGAACATCGAGTTCCCCGACCACAAGGTCGCCATCGAGGTCGTCCTGAAGGACCTTGAGGCCAACGGCGTCAAGATCGAGGGCATCGGCCACCGTATCGTTCAGGGCGGTTGGTACTTTGGTGATTCCTCCCTCGTCGACGAGGACGTCCTCGCCAAGATTCGCGAGGTCGCCCCGCTGGCGCCGCTGCACAACAACCCCGAGGCCAACGTTATCGAGTACTGCCTGGAGCAGTATCCCGATCTGCCCAACGTCACGGTCTACGACACCGCTTTCCACTTCAACATGCCCGAGGTCGCCAAGACCTACGCCCTTCCCAAGGATGTTTGCGACAAGCTGCACATCCGTAAGTACGGCGCCCACGGCACCAGCTATCGCTACATCTCCAAGAAGGTCGCCGAGATGACCAACGGCGAGGCCCGCAAGGTCGTCGTGTGCCATATCGGCTCCGGCGCTTCCCTGTGCGCCATCGAGGACGGCAAGTGCATGGACACCACCATGGGCTTGACGCCGCTCGACGGCGTCATGATGGGCACCCGCTGCGGCTCCATCGACCCGGCTACCGTGTGCTACCTGCAGCGCGAGGGTGGCTACACCTTCGACGAGGTCGACGAGATGATGAACAAGAAGTCCGGCCTTTTGGCTGTGACCGGCGGCAAGACCAACGACTGCCGCAACGTCGAGGAGCTCGCCGCCGCTGGTGACCCCGATGCTCAGCTCGCCTTCGACATGTTTGTCTACAAGATTGCCGCCAAGGCTGCCGAGATGGCTACTTCTATGTGCGGTATGGACACCCTGGTCTTTACTGCCGGTATCGGCGAGCACGCTCCGGCTGTTCGCGCCGGCGTTGCCGACCGTCTGGCCTTTATGGGCGTCAAGATGGATCATGCCCGCAACGCCCTGCGTGGTGACGGCGCTTGGTGCCTGTCTGCCAAGGATTCCAAGGTCAAGATTTTCGTCATCCCCACGGACGAGGAGTTCATGATCGCTTCCGACGTCGAGCGCATCGTCAACGGCAAGTAATTGCAAGAGGGGAGGGGCTGGACGACCGAGCGCCGTTCGGCCCCTCTTTTGCGCTCGTTGGGCGATATGCTGATATCTATTTATCAAGATATGATAACTTCTTATTAAAATGCGGCCGCCTTAAGGGGCCTGCGTCGACCGTATTGCACTGCGAAGGAGTCTCATGAACGTACTTGTTGTCAACGCCGGCAGCTCAAGCCTTAAATATCAGCTTTTGGATACCGATACCCGCAAGGTTTTCGCCAAGGGCAACTGCGAGCGTATCGGATCGGACATGGGCATCTTTGGCCACTCCGAGAACGGTGGCGCTAAGCAGACCGAGGAGGTCCCTTTCCCCGATCATCGCTCTGCTATCGCTCGCGTGCTCGAGGAGCTCGAGAAGACCGACTTTACGATTGATGGCATTGGGCATCGTATCGTTCAGGGCGGCTGGCACTTCGATGATTCCGCGGTCGTCGACGATGAGGTCATGGCTAAGATCCTTGAGGTGGCCCCGCTCGCTCCGCTGCACAATTACGGCGAGGCCGCAGCAATCGAATATTGCCGCGAGAAGTATCCGGAGCTGCCCAACGTGGCCGTCTTCGACACCTCGTTCCACATGACCATGCCCGAGGTCGCCTACACCTACGCGCTGCCCAAGGACGTGTGCGACAAGTACCACGTGCGCAAGTACGGCGCACACGGTACGAGCCACCGCTACGAGTGGATGATGGCCAAGGAGATCCTGGGCTCGCGCTGCCACCGCCTGCTTTCGTGCCATCTGGGCAACGGTGCTTCGCTTGCCGCCATTGAGGACGGCGTGTGCCGCGACACCACGATGGGCCTCACGCCGCTTGACGGCCTGATGATGGGCACTCGCTGTGGTTCCATTGACCCGGCTACCGTGTGCTACCTCCAGCGCGAGGGCGGCTACAGCTATCAGGAAGTTGATGACATGATGAACAAGCAGTCTGGTCTGCTTGCCATCTCGGGCATCTCCAACGACGCCCGCGACATCCGCACGCGCGCCTCCGAGGGCGACGAGCGCTGCCTGCTCGCCTTCGATATGTTCGCCTATAAGGCCATGCAGCAGGCCGGTTCCATGATCGCTTCCATGGCGGGCGTGGACACCATTACCTTTACCGCCGGCATCGGCGAGAACGACTGGTCGATCCGCAAGGCCTTCTGCGACTGCTTTGAGTGGCTGGGCGTGCGCATCGACAACAACAAGAACCGCGAGGCCGTGGGCAACGGCCCACAGGTCATCAGCGCCGCCGGTTCCGCCGTCACGGTCATGGTCATCCCCACCGACGAGGAATACATGATCGCCCACGACGTCGAGCGTTTGACCAAGAACAACTAACGCGCGCATTTGCAAGTAAACGAAAGGCCTCCAGAGCAACAGCTCCGGAGGCCTTTTTACTAGCAGGTGGACGGCGGAAACCCCATCCCATTTCGAGCGCAAATACTGGGACACGCTTTCCGGTTGAGGCACGTTGCGGAAAGTGCGACCCACAATAAAGCAAAATTCCGTCCCAAAGTTTCCCAAACAGGCCCCAAGCGGAAGCCACATCCCACAATCCGCCTCCAAACTGGGATGTAGTTTCCGGCACAACAACCGCCGAAGCCCACCGGCCTTTCAATCTCCAAAGTGATCATCATCAGCAACGCCTGCGCTCCCAGCAACGGCACCCATCCATTCAGATTTTCAGCTCCAGCTCGTAGCCAAGCCGCCGTCCACCCCGGATTCCCTGATTGCTACGTGGCGGCAGGGACCCTACAGGGTAAAGCTCTGAAAATATTCCGCAGGACGCATGAAACCCCCGCCGCACGAAGTGCGCAGCGGGGGTTTCATGCATGTCCGAGGACGTTTTCAGAGCTTTACCCTGTAGGGTCCCGAGGGGATATGTCCGCTACTCAGCCATCTGAGCCTGGACGGCGGTGATGGCCACGACACCCACGATGTCGTCGGCAGAGCAGCCGCGCGACAGATCGTTGACCGGCTTGGCGATGCCCTGCAGGATGGGGCCGTAGGCGTCGGCGCCGGCGAAGCGCTGGACCAGCTTGTAGCCGATGTTGCCGGCCTCGAGGTCGGGGAACACGAGCACGTTGGCCTTGCCGGCAACGGAGGAGCCGGGAGCCTTGAGCTGGGCGACGGTGGGGACAATAGCGGCATCGAGCTGCAGGTCGCCGTCGATGGCGAGCTCGGGAGCCTTCTCCTTGCAGAACTTCACAGCCTCCTGGACCTTCTTGGCGACCTCGCCGCCAGCGGAGCCCATGGTGGAGTAGGAGAGCATGGCCACGTGCGGCTCAACGTTGCCCATGAAGGTGGACCAGGAGTGAGCGGAGGCGATGGCGATCTCGGAGAGCTCGTCGGAGGACGGGTTGATGTTGAGGCCGCAGTCGGCGAAGATCAGCGTGCCGTCAGTGCCGAACTGCGGGGTGTCGGTGCACATCACGAAGAAGGCCGAGACCAGCTTGGTGCCCGGGGCGGTCTTGAGGATCTGAAGCGCGGGGCGCAGGGTGTCGGCGGTGGAGTGGCAGGCGCCGGAGACCAGGCCGTCGGCATCGCCCATCTTGACCATCATGGTGCCAAAGTAGGTGGCGTCCATCACCTGGGCACGAGCCTGCTCGATGGTAACGCCCTTCTTGGCGCGGAGCTCGGCAAACTTCTGCGCGTACTCCTCGTGCTTCTCGGCATTGCGCGGGTCGATGACGGTAGCGCCGGGAACGTTGATCTCGTCGGGGTTGCCCAGGATGACGATCTTTGCCAGGCCCTCCTCGATGATTTTGGTGGCCGCGACGATAGTGCGCGGATCCTCGCCCTCGGGCAGGACGATCGTCTTAAGGTCGGCCTTGGCGGCAGACTTCATACGGTTTAGGAAATCGCTCATGTTACTCCTTACAAGCGTTTCGCTAAGCTCCAGGCACCCGGCTGTTCACGAATAAACCCGCTGCTAGCGGGTTTACCTTTCAATTATGTACGCCGCGGTGCTTGAGCTTTCCTTGTGTGGCAAGCTCATTATAGGACGCATTAGCGCTATAATCGCTCTGATAAATATGTCTCGAAGAATGTTCGAGAAAAGCCCAGCTAACGAGCCCGTGGCTTTTGACAAGGAGTATCGATGCAGATTACCTCAGGCCTGCCTGAAGGCTTTAACGCCGGCGCGTACGACATGATTGTCGTCGGTGCTGGATATGCCGGTGCCGTTTGCGCCCGCCGTCTTGCCGAGACCATCGGCTATCGTGTTGCCGTTTTGGAGCGCCGTAGCCACATTGCGGGCAATGCCTATGACTGCACTGACGAGGCCGGAATCCTGATCCACGAGTACGGTCCGCATATCTATCACACTTTTAACGAGCGCGTGCACAATTTCCTGTCGCGCTTTACCAAGTGGACGGATTATCAGCACAAGGTGCTCGCCAACATCAACGGTACCCTTATGCCCGTGCCCTTCAACCATGCGAGTCTCAAGCTCGCCTTTGGTGACGAGCGCGGCGAGGAGCTGTATCAGAAGCTCGTGGAGACCTTTGGCAAGGATGTCAAGGTGCCCATTATGGAGCTGCGTAAGAAGAACGACCCGGATCTTGCCGAGGTCGCCGATTACGTCTACGAGAACGTCTTTTTGCATTACACCATGAAGCAGTGGGGCCAGACGCCCGATCAGATCGATCCCTCGATCACCGGCCGCGTTCCCGTCTTTGTGGGCGATGATGACCGCTACTTCCCGCAAGCTCCCTTCCAGGGCATGCCGCAGGAGGGCTACACGGCGCTCTTTGAGCACATGCTCGACCACGACCTGATCGACGTGTTCTGCGACGTGGACGCCCGTGACCTCTTTGAAATCGACGAGACTACCGTCAAGATCGACGGCAAGGTCTATGGTGGCGAGATCGTCTACACCGGTCCGCTCGATGAGCTGTTCAATCTCGATCTGGGCGCGCTACCGTACCGCACGCTCGACATGAAGTTCGAGACGCTCGATATGGACCAGTTCCAGCCCGTGGGCACCGTCAACTACACCACGAGCGAGGACTACACGCGCATTACCGAGTTCAAGAACATGACCGGTCAGATCCTGCCCGGCAAGACCACCATCATGAAGGAGTATTCCAAGGCCTATACGCCCGGCTCGGGCGAGACGCCGTACTACGCCATTCTTGAGCCCGAGAACCGTGAGCTCTATGAGCGCTATCTTGAGCGCGTCCAGAACCTGACGAACTTCCACCCGGTGGGTCGTCTGGCCGAGTATCGTTACTACGATATGGACGCTGTGACCAATTCCGCCCTCGATCTTTCGGATGAGATTATCGCCTGCCATGCATAAAGTCATAACATTCGGTATTCCCTCGTATAACGCCGCCAAGGACATGGACCATTGCATCACCTCCATCTTGGAGGGGAGCAATTACGCCACCGATATCGAGATTATCGTAGTGGACGACGGCTCCAAGGACGAGACGGCCGATAAGGCCGACGAGTGGGAGGCACGTTATCCCGGTATCATTCGCGCGGTGCACCAGGAGAACGGCGGCCACGGTATTGCCGTCCTTTCGGGTCTGCGCGAGGCACAGGGCACCTACTACAAGGTCGTCGACTCGGATGACTGGCTCGATGCTGCGGCTCTTTCGACTATGCTGTCGATTCTGCGTGGCTTTGAAGAGCGTGACCAGCGCGTTGACCTGTTTATCTCGAACTACGTGTACGAGAAGGTTTACGAGGGCACGCATACCGCTATTGGCTACAAATTTGCCCTGCCGCGCAAAAAGATCTTTTCCTGGGATCAGATCGGTCATTTCCGCCTGGACCAGAACCTTCTCATGCACAGCCTGTGCTATCGCACGGATGTGCTGCGCGAGTCCAACCTTCCCATGCCGCCGCACACGTTCTATGTGGACAACATCTACGCCTACGTGCCGCTGCCGCGTTGCAAGACCATGTACTACGCCGACATCGACCTCTATCGCTACTTTATCGGTCGCGAGGGCCAGAGTGTCAACGAGGCCACGATGGTCAAGCGTCTGGACCAGCAGTTCCGTGTGACGCGCATCATGATGGAGTCGTACCACCTGTACAGCGATGTTGAGTCGTCGCGTCTGCGCTCGTACATGATGGGCTATTTCACCATGATGATGGCGATCTGCTCGGTGCTCACCAAGCTTTCCGAGGAAGATTGCGCCGACGAGCGCCTAAAGACGCTGTGGAATGATTTGAAGGCCTACGACGAGCGCATGTATCGTCGTGCCCGCTACGGCGTGGTCGGGTTCTTCACCAATCTGCGCGGACGGGCCGGAGACAAAACCACACTCGGCCTATACCGTCTTGCCTCAAAGATCTTCAAATTCAACTAGCTGCCGAGTAATCGCTGCTGATAGGTTGACTGGGCCCCTTGGCCTTTAGTTTGCTACTGCGAACAGTCCTGCTCCCACGGAAAGCACATTAAGTGCTTTCCGGCTCGTGCGGAACTTGTATCAAACTAAAGGCCAAGGGGCCTCTGCTATAAGAATCGATTGTCAGGCTGCCTGAATTTGAAGATCTTCGACGCGCGGTACACAGGGGCCTGGGCTGAAAAGAATCTGGTTGGTAGGTTGCCCGGTGGGGCTTGGTTATGTTTGTCGCGAGTTCCGCACGAGCCGAAGAGCACTTAATGTGCTCTTCGTGCGAGCCAGGACTGTAGAGCAGCAAACATAACCAAGCCCCACCGGGCAACCGGTCAGGTTAGGCTACTTCGCGGCGCCGGGGATGCCGTGGGAGGTTTTGGCGGTTTTGGCTCCGTTTACGATGGCGGTTTCCAAGGCCCTTACGGCGAGCATGCCCAGCAGGTCTAGGGGAACGGCGGCGCTTGCCTGGGCGCCCAGTTTGCCGCTGGCGAGGGTGTAGATGGTGTCGCCGTCGTTGGTGGTGTGCGTGGGACGGATGGCGTGTGCGTAGGCGTCTGCGGCCATCTGGGAGACCTTGGTGGCTTGTGCCTTAGTGAGTTCCACGTTGGTGACGATGCAGCTGATGGTGGTGTTGGTGCGGTCGAGCGGCATCTGCATGGATCCGGCGGCGGCAAAGGCTGCGAGTTCCATGTCGACGATCTGGTCGCTATCGGCTGGGGCGCGCATGCCGGCGACCCACTCGCCGGTGAAGGGGTCGACAACGTTGCCGCAGGCGTTGACCGAGACCACGGCGCCCACCTTGATGGGGCCGAGTGCCACGGCGGCAGCTCCAAGGCCGGCCTTCATGCAGGTGGCAGGCCCCATGAGCTTACCCACGGTAGCGCCCGTGCCGGCGCCTACGTTGCCCTGTTCGAGCTTGGTGGGGGTGTGGTCGAGTGCTTCGCGCACGGCGGCGATGCCGGCCTCAATGTCGGGGCGCACGGTGGGGTTACCAAAGGCGAGGTCGAAGATACAGCTGGAGCACACGATAGGCACCTGCGTGGGGCCGACGGGAAGGCCGATGCCGCGGCTCTCAAGCTCGCGAGCGACGCCGCTTGCAGCCTCGAGGCCAAAGGCCGATCCACCCGAAAGGCAGACGGCGTGGACCTTGTCGACGGTGTTCTCGGGTCGCAGCAGGTCGGTTTCGCGCGATGCTGGAGCACCGCCGCGAACGTCAACGCCGCCGGTGGCGCCCTCGGGTGCCACGATTACGGTGCAACCGGTGCCGGCCTCCTCGTCCGTATAGTTGCCATAGCAAAAGCCATCGACATCGCAGACGTCAATGGCCTCGAGCAGTGTATCCATGTTTAACTCCTATCGGTTTTCCGCCGCGCCTTGTGCCCGGTCGGGATCCGTACGGTACGCCAAAATTGTAGGCGCCGGGGGATACCCAGCGCCAGATGCAATTACGAGAGTTTTTGAATCGCGCGCGCGACGCGGGCGATGGGTAGGCCCACCACGTTATAGAAGTCGCCCGAAATATCGTGCACGAGCATGCGTCCTCCTGTGCCCTGAATGCCGTAGGCGCCGGCCTTGTCCATGGGCTCACCCGAGGCGACGTAGTGCTCGATCTGCTCGTCGGTGAGCTCGTAGAACGTCACGTCGGTCACATCGACAAAGGACAGGCTTTCGGCGGCATGCGGGGCGGCCGTATCGCCTGCCTTAACGATGCAGACGCCGGTTGCGACCTGGTGCGTGCGGCCCGAAAGCTCACGGAGCATAGTGCGCGCCTCGTCCTCGGTTGCCGGCTTGCCCAGAATCTTGCCGTCAAAGGTGACGATGGTGTCGGCCGCGACCGTCAGCTCATTGGGCTCGGCATACTCGGCAGCAACGGCAGCCGCCTTGGCGCGTGCCAAGCGCTCGACAAGCGTGAGCGGGGCCTCGCCATCAAAGGGCGTTTCGTCGATATCCGCGGGAATCACGCGAATGTTGTAGCCTGCCTCGCGCATCAGCTCTATGCGGCGCGGCGATTGCGAAGCCAAAATCATAGTTGGATGCCCTCGGCGACCTTCTCGACGGCCTTGTCGCCGGCGAGCGTGCGCAGCAGCTCCAATGCAAAGGGGAGGGACTGTGCCATGCCGCTGGCAGTGATGATGTTGCCGTCTTGCGTGACCTTCTCGCCGGTATAGGCGCCTTCGGGGAAGCTTTTCTCAAAGCCAGGGAAGCACGTGGCATGGCGCCCCTCGAGCAGGTCGAGCTCGCCCAGGATAAACGGGGCGGCGCAGATGGCGGCGACGTGCTTGGTTGCGGCGAACTCGCAGACCACGTCGCAGACGCGCTGATCTGCGCGCAGGTTGGTGGCACCGGGCAGGCCGCCGGGCAGCACGACGCAGTCGTACTCGTCAAAGTTGATCTCATCAAAGAGCGCATCGCAGGTCACGGAGATCTGCAGCGAGCTTACGACCTCGCGCGTGGGCATGATCGAGACGAGCGTGGCACGCACGCCGCCGCGACGCATGACATCGACCATGGTCAAGCATTCAATAGTTTCAAAGCCATCGGCGGCGAGAACGGCAACGCTGGGCATGAGGGTTCCTTTCATAGGCGGCATACAATTAGCCGTCTTATACCCCGAAGACCTCCGCTTGCCACGCTCGATTTTCCATTGTTTAAAAAGGGACGGGGACTAAATAATCATTCGGTACAAATTGATTATTTAATCCCCGTCCCAGAAAAATCATCGGGCGTGGTCTTGGACAAACAGTCTAGTTGCGCTTGAGGTGGACGACGGTTTCGCAGTGGAAGGTTTGCGGGAACAGATCGACCGGTGTGATCTTGACGGGGGAGAAGGTGCCCTCCTCGACAAAGCGCTTAAGGTCGCGGGCCAGAGTTGCCGGATCACAGCTCACGTAGGCGACATCACGGGCACTCGTGCTCGCGATGAGGTCGATGGCCTCAGGCGCCAGGCCCGCGCGTGGCGGGTCGACCACCAAGACATCGGCGTCCTGGTCGGGGAACTCGCGCACGGCATCGCCGCCGATGACGTCGACGTTATCGAGCTTGTTGATCTCCAGGTTACGGCGCAGGTCGCGCACGGCCGGGCCGTAGGCCTCGACGGCGGCGACGTAATCGCAGCGGCGGGCGAGCGGCAGGGTAAAGGTGCCGGCGCCGCAGTACAAGTCCACGGCAAGCTCGTCTTCCTGCGGATCGAGTGCGTCCATAACGAGCTCGATCAAAATCTCGGCACCCTTGGTGTTTACCTGGAAAAACGACGGGGCGGACAGGCGCATCTGGCCTTCGGCGATATTCTCGGTCCACGAGCCCTCGCCGGCGAGCATCTCGACTTTGGAGACACGGCGGGCTTTCTTTTCGCCCTTGCTCATCACGCGCACGATGCTCGTGGGATGAGCGGCGTCCGCCAGCACGCGGGAGACCTGCGAGCGCGGAAAAGAGCCTGTGGGCGTCCAGAGTGCGACCTCGAGTGCCTTGGTGCGGCGCGATGCGCGAATGCCCACGCGTTCGAGCCCCAAGTCATGGCTGCCGCTTAGATAGTTGAGTGCGCCGACGACCGATTTGAGCGCCTTCGGGAAGCGCTTATCGAACAGCGGGCACGTATCGACGGTCACGATTTTGCTGGGGTCGACACCATGCATGCCAAGGCGCACGCGACCGTTGACGACGGTCGGTTCGAGCTCGATTTTATTGCGGTAGCCCCAGTCGTCCTTGGTGTGGCAGATGGGCTGTACCGACTCATCGACCTGCTCAGGCGCGAACTTGCCGATGCGCTCGAGCGTGGAGCGCAGGTTTTGCTCCTTGGCGGCGAGCTGTGCCGTGCGTGAGAGATTGCCCCACGAGCAGCCGCCGCAGATGTCCACGAAGGGGCAGGGAGGCTGAATGCGATCGGGGCTTGGCTCCAGAATCTCGGTGGTGCGGGCGCGCATGAACGACTTGCCGTCCTGTACGACCTCGGCCTCGACGGTGTCGCCTGCCACGGCGCCCTGCACAAAGACGGCCTTGCCGTTGTCGGCGTGCGCCAGCCCGTCGGCGCCG
This sequence comes from uncultured Collinsella sp., assembly GCA_902467875.1. Lineage (GTDB taxonomy): Bacteria > Actinomycetota > Coriobacteriia > Coriobacteriales > Coriobacteriaceae > Collinsella. The sequence continues at coordinate 35,616 of CABQWP010000013.1, forward strand.
TAGGTCATCGATTCTATAGTGAGCTTCATATTCCTGCCTGTCATTCGCGTTGTTGTTCGCACCATGGTAGCAGGGAAAAGCGCCCCGCATCCGAGGCTTTCCTCAAATGCGGGGCGCTTCTACAAACTGCTTCTACAAACGACTATTTCGTCTTGCCGGTAATGAGCGTCTTAAGACCCAGGCCGATCAGACCCAGGCCCATGCGCACGCGGCCGGGGCGATGGCGCTCGATGGCCTTGGTCTTGCCGGCGGGCTTATCGCGACGGGCGCTCGTCTCGGGTGCGGGCTTGATGACCTGCGGATCGGGCTGAGGTGCAGGTGCAGGCTCGGGCTCAATGACGGTCGCCTGGACCTCTTGGACCTTGGGTGCTACTGGCTGCGGCTCGCCCTCGGGGGCAGGTTCCGCCTCAATGACGGGCTCGGGCGCGGCCTCGGCGTTGCGATAGGCACGCTCCAGCAGGGCTTCCTGCGAGTTGAAGGGTTTCTCACCCTCTGCACGCTCCACGGGGACCCAGGTGCCGTCGCTCGTGAGGCTGCGGGCCTTCACGTTGTCGCGCAGCTGCATGCCCATGTACTCGTGCACTAGGGCGCGGCAGGTGGGGTCGAGCACGGGGAAGGCAATCTCCACGCGGTGCTCGGTGTTGCGTGTCATCATGTCTGCCGAGCTCAGGTAAATCATGTCCGAGTCCACGCCAAAAGCGTAAACACGGGCGTGCTCCAAAAAGCGTCCGACGATGGAGCGGACATGCACGTTCTCGGTCTTGCCCGGAACACCGGGCTTGAGGCACGAGATGCCGCGGATGATCATGTCTACGCGCACGCCGGCACACGATGCCTCGGCGATCTTGTCGATAACCTCGCGGTCGGTCAGCGAGTTGAGCTTAAAGAACACGCGGGCGGGCTCGCCGGCAAGGGCGCGCTGGATCTCGCGGTCAAGCCCGCGCATGATGAGCGGTTTCAGTCCGACGGGCGCCACACCCAGGAAGCGGTAGTCGCCGCGCAGGTTGCCCAGCGACAGATTGCGGAAGAACAGGTTGGCGTCCTCGCCGATGCCGGGATGGGCTGTCATGAGCATAAAGTCGCTGTAGAGTTTGGCCGTCTTCTCGTTAAAGTTGCCGGTGCCCAAAAGCGTGAGGCGCGTTAGCGCCATGCCCTCGCGATAGGTGAGCTGGCAGATCTTTGAGTGGCATTTAAAGCCCTCGGAACCATAGATGACGGTGCAGCCGGCCTCTTCCAGGCGCTCGGCCCACTCGATGTTGTTCTGCTCGTCAAAGCGGGCACGAAGTTCCATGAGCACCGTGACCTCTTTGCCGTTCTCGGCAGCATCGATCAGCGACTCGCACAGGCGGCTCTGCTTGGCCACGCGGTAGAGCGTGATGCGCAGCGAGATGCACTCGGGGTCGTAGGCGGCCTCGTGCACCAGATCCAGGAAGGGGTTCATGGCCTCGTAGGGATAAAAGAGCAGCTTGTCGTGCTGCAGCACCTGCTCGCGGATGGAGCGGGTCATGTCGATGGTGGGATTGGGCTGCGGCCTAAACGGCGTAAAGAGCAGCTCGTTGCGCAGGTGCTCGGGAATCTTGCCCTCAATGCCAAAGACGTAGCCCAGGTCGAGCGGGATATCGCAGGTAAAGACAGAGCGGCGCGAAAGCTCGAGCGCCTTGCGGATGGTCTTGAGCGTTGCCTTCTCGAGCGACCCCGAGACCGCGAGCACTACCGGCTGCAGACGCAGGCGCTTCTTGAGGATGCGCTTCATGTGCTGGCGGTAGTCCTCTTCCTCTTCGACGCCCTCGCCGTCCGGATCGATGTCGGCGTTGCGGGTGACGCGGATCAGCGCACGATCCAGCGGCTTATAGGAGCCAAAGCAGCTGTCCAGGCAGGCGAGGATGACGTCCTCGAGCAAGATGTAGGAGTAGGTGCCGGTGGGCGAGGGGATCTCGACCACGCGGTTCATCGAGGCGGGAATCTCGATAAGGCCCAGCAGGCTCTCCTCGTCGGTGGCGCCGTCCAGACCACAGGCCAGATAGAGCGCGCCATTGCGTAGGTTGGGGAAGGGGTGGCGAGGATCGATGACCAGCGGCGAGATGACCGGCGACACGTAGGCCTGGAAGTAGCGGGTTACAAAGGTGCGCTCCTCGGGCGTAAGCGAATCGATGCGGGCGCGGTGAACGCCCAAGGTGTCGAGCTTGCCCTCGATGCTCTTAAAGATGGACTCCCAACGGGTAAGGAGCCCGGGCATTTCGGCCATGACAGCATCGACCTGTTCGGAGGCGGTCATATTGCTCTTGTTGTCGACAGGTTGCTTTTTGAGCTCTGCCAGATCGGACAGGCCGCCCACGCGCACCATGAGAAACTCGCCGAGGTTAGACTCGAAAATCGACACGAACTTTAGACGCTCGAACAGCGGAACGGTCTCATCGAAGGCTTCGTCAAGCACACGGTTGTCAAAGCGTAGCCAGCTGAGCTCTCGGTTCTGCGTGTACGAGAAGTCGCGAGGCGGTTTGCGCAGCTTTGCGGCGGCTTGCTTTTTTTCGATTTTGCTCGGCATATGCATCTGTCCGTTCAGTCCCCGCAGGGGACGGTAGCCTAACCCTATTCACTATTGTCTCAATTTAGTCGACTTGTGGCACGGACGTATTGTGCGAACGGTATCTTTACCTACTTCTTACGCTGACAAGTCATAGGACTGACGCCCTGCTCGTCTGCAAGCGGTCTATATCCTCACTCAACTGGTACGTAAGTGTGAATAAGAATGATGGATAGCTGAATATCATTGAATGCAGGCGGAAACGTAAACAAACATCATTTATATACATAAAACCGATTTAGCTATGCAATTCTGAATCAAAAGTTTAGAGATGCAATTGCAAATAGTTTTTAGGAAAAAAGAGCGTTTACCTTAGAAAAGTTACTTTAGAACGCCGAAGTACATTATGGGGGAATCTCATGCGATATACCGTTCATCGCACTTTGTTGACCGTTCGGGGGCGAGGTGGAATTGCGGGTGGAATTTGGATATAACTAGAGCTGTCAGCAAGCAGCGTCCGCTATGGAAGGGCGCTGAGAGATTCGGCCGAAAGGCCCGAAAGAAAGGTAGGAGGCCATGACGAAAGGTCTGCACGTGCCTTCCGAGATCGGCAAGCTCAGGAAGGTCTGCCTGCACCGTCCCGGCGACGAGCTCCTCAACCTGCCGCCCGACGAGCTCGAGCGACTCCTGTTCGACGACGTCCCGTTCCTGGAGGTCGCGCAGCAGGAGCACGACACCTTCGCCCAGATCCTGAGGGACCAGGGCGTGGAGGTCCTCTATCTCGAGAACCTCGTCGCCGAGGTGTTCGACCAGGTCCCCGGCGCCCGCGCCGAGTTCACCGACCAGTACATCGCCGAGGCCGGCATCCGCGGCCAGCACATGCCGCAGATCGTCCGCGAGAAGCTGGACTCCATCGAGGACAACCTCGAGTTCGTCAAGAAGACCATGGCCGGCATGACCAAGTCCGAGATCGACATGCCCCTCACGGCGTCCACGACCCTCGACTCCCTGGTCAACTCCGAGTCCGAGTCCGACCTGATCATCGACCCGATGCCCAACCTCTACTTCACCCGCGACCCGTTCGCGGTCATCGGCGAGGGCGTCAACCTCAACCGCATGTACTCGGTCACCCGCAACCGCGAGACCCTGTACGGCAAGTACATCTTCAAGTACCACCCCGACTACAAGGACGTCTCGCTGTACTTCCGCCGCGACTGCCAGTTCCACACCGAGGGCGGCGACGTGCTGAACATCAACGAGAAGACCCTCGCCGTCGGCATCTCCCAGCGCACCCAGGCCGCCGCGATCGACGTCATGGCCCAGAACATCTTCTGGAACTCCGACTCCAAGGTCGAGCGCATCCTGGCCTTCGATATCCCGGTCTCGCGCGCCTTCATGCACCTCGACACGGTCTTCACCCAGATCGACGTCGATAAGTTCACGATCCACCCCGCCATCATGGGCACCCTGCGCGTCTACGAGCTGACCGCCGGCAAGAACCCGGGCGACGTGAACATCCGCCTGATCGAGGACACCCTCGAGCACGTCCTGGAGGACGCCACCGGCGTCGACCAGGTCAAGCTGATCCCCTGCGGCGGCGGCGACCGCATCGCGGCCCCCCGCCGGGCGTTAACGGGCG
>CABQWP010000014.1 GCA_902467875.1 uncultured Collinsella sp.
TAGACAAACGCCCGCTTTGCGGTGGCAACCCTGGGCGAGCCGCCGGTCAACGAGATTGACGGCCGAGCCCACAACGAGTGGTTTGTGGCTGAGCTCTCGAGCTATCAGATTGCTACGACCACCGAGCTCCACCCCCGCGTGGCGGTGCTGCTCAACATCACTCCCGACCACTTGGGCTGGCATAAGAGCCATAAGAACTATGCGCTTGCCAAGGTCAAACTGTTTGACAATATGGTCGATGACGATCTGGTGGTTGTCGACGTCGAAGACGCCGGCATTCACGAGTTCGATGAGTACATCTACACGCCGGGTCGTCGCATCTGCAAGGTTGCCTTTGACGAGCCTGAGGGCGAGGATGCCGCCTTTGTGCGCGATGGCAAGATGATCGTGCGTCTGAAAGGCGTCGAGACCCCGCTCATCGCTACATCCGAGCTCAAGATCTCGGGCCATCACAATGTTATCAATGCCCTGTGCGCTGCCACGGCTGCCTTGGCGGTCGGTGCCGATGTCGATGGTGTCTGCCGCGGTCTTGCCTCGTTCCAGCCGCTCGAGCACCGCGTGGAGCCATGTGGCGAGATTGACGGCGTGCGCTACGTCAACGATTCCAAGGCGACCAACACCGATGCGGTCGAGAAGGCACTGACGGCATTTCCCGATGACGACGTGATCTTGCTGCTCGGCGGCCACGATAAGGGCACGCCGCTCACGGACTTCGCGCGCGTCGTTATGGACAACGTGCGCTCGGTCGTCTGCTTTGGCGATGCGCGCGAGCGCTTCACCGCCGCTATGGACGAGGCTGATGTCGATGGCGATGTGGATATCGCCCAGGCGGATGACCTGCGCGACGCCGTGGACGTTGCCCGTTCGCTTTCGAGCCGTGGCGATGTGATCTTACTTTCTCCTGCCTGCTCTTCGTTCGATGAGTTCTCGGGCTATGAGGAGCGCGGCCGCGTGTTTAAGGACTACGTGGCTCAGCTTGCCGCTACAGCGAAATCACAAATGGAATAGGGGTTGCGGTGAGAGAGGAGAGCCCCCGACAAGGTATGAGGAGGCCCGACTCGGACCGTGCTTCCTCACGTCGCACCACACCGCGTTCCAGCCGCGGTGGGCAGTCGTTTAGCGAACGCTATATTGCCGGCGTTCCCGCCCGTATCATGCGCCCCCGTTTGATATTCATGGCCTGCCTGTTTACCTTGGTATGTTTTGGCCTGCTGATGGTGTACTCGGCGTCTTCGGTCGAGGCGCTGCACGAGAATGGCTCGGCGACGTTTTTTCTGGGTCGACAGGCCGCGTTTGCCGTGGTCGGTGTTCTGGCGCTGATTGCCATCGTGCGCGTTTTGCCGGACAGCTGGTTTGGGGAGGATGTGCTCAGGATCTTCCTCATCGGCATGATAGGGCTACTGCTTCTGGTGTTCTTGGTGGGCAGCGGCAGCCGTGGCGCCACGCGCTGGCTCAACATCGCCGGTATTCAGTTCCAGCCTTCCGAGTTTTTAAAGCCATTTGCCATTGCGTATTCGGCCATCATGCTTGATCGCTTCTTTTCGCCCGGTGGCAACATCAACGAATTCCTTCGCAAGATGGGCATCTACCTGGGCATTTCGCTCTTTCTGATCTTTATCCAGCCCGATTTCGGTACTGTCCTGATCATCCTGTTGACCCTCATGTGCATGGCGTTGTTTGCGGGTCTCGACCCCAGATTTATCATCGGCGTGCTAATCTTCGGCATTCTCGTGATCGTGATTGCACTTGTCGCAGAGCCGTACCGTATGGTGCGTATTCAGGTTGCCTTGAACCCTTGGGCCGACGAGTATGGTGACGGCTATCAGGCCACGCTTGCCATCATGGCCTTTGCCTCGGGCGGTCTGTTCGGCCGTGGCATCGGCAACTCAACCATGAAGTACTCGTATCTGCCCGAGGCGCACAACGACTACATCCTGGCCATCATTGGCGAGGAAGTCGGCTTTGTCGGAACCGTGCTGTTCTTCTTGGTGTTTGCGATGCTGATCTACTCGGCGTTTCGCATTGCCGAGCAGGCGACCGATCGTCGGGGCGCGCTCATGGCGTCTGGCTCCGCGGTCATTCTCGCAGTGCAGTTTTTGATTAACGCGCTGGGCATCCTCAACGTGTTTCCCATGACGGGCAAACCGTTGCCGTTTATTAGCTACGGTGGTTCGTCGATTATTGTGTCGCTTATGCTTGCCGGGTTGATCCTGCGCGTTTCGTACGAGAGCGCCCGCCGCGATGAGTATGACCGCCGCCGTGAGAGCTTTGCCGTTATGGACGAGAGCACCGCCGGCGTAGCCCATGTGCGCGGTGAACGACCTTCGCGTAGCGGCTTTACCGTTCTGGATGGTTCTGCATCCGAGCCGGCAGCTCGTCCACGCCCGCGAATGGCTCCGCAAGGTCGTTCGCAGCGCCCCAGCCCTCGCAACGCGGGCGGCGGATATAATCGAATCGATTTGAACTCGGACCCGTCGGCGCGTCTGCGTACCGACGACCAGGGACCGCGTGTACGAAGGGACTACCATGACCGATAAAATGACCGTTGCTATTGCAGCCGGCGGCACGGCAGGACACATCAACCCCGCGCTCGCCTTGGCCGAAGAACTGCGTGACCGTGGCCACCACGTTGTGTTCGTGGGCCAGTCGCGCAAGCTCGAGGGTCGTCTGGTCCCCGAGGCTGGGTTTGATTTTGTGCCCATTACGGTCACGGGCTTCGACCGCTCCCGTCCTTGGACGGCGCTGACCTCGCTGTGGCGTGTCAACAAGGCCAAACGTGCGCTCGCCAGTCATTTCTCAAAGGTCGGCAAGCCCGATGCTGCCGTCGGTTTTGGTGCCTATGTCGAGGTTCCGCTGCTGGGGTGGTGCAAGGGCGCAGGCGTTCCGTATCTGCTGCATGAGCAGAACTCTGTTCCGGGCCTGGCCAACAAGATGATGAACTCCCACGCCGCCCGCGTGTGCATCTCGGTGCCGGCAGCGCGTTCGGTCTTTGAGCGCGAAGGTGACCCTGACCACGTGCTCATGACCGGCAACCCCGTACGTCGCTCGGTAATCGAAGGCGATCGCGCTCGCGGCCGCAAGGCACTTGGCGTTCCCGAGGACGCTACGCTGCTGCTCGTCTTTGGCGGTTCACTTGGCGCCCAGCACCTCAACGAGCGCGTGGTTTCGCTCAAAAACGAGCTGCTTTCGCGCAAGAACCTCTATGTGTTGCATTCGACGGGTGCCGACGGCTTTGAGGAGACCGAGCGCGCTTTGGCGCTGACGCCCGAGGAGGCGAAGCGTTACCGCGTCCAGCCTTACATCGACAACATGGGCGATATGTTGGCTGCTGCCGATTTGGTGCTCTCGCGTTCGGGCGCATCGAGCGTGGCCGAGATCGCTGCGCTCGCCGTGCCCTCGGTGCTCGTGCCGTATCCGCATGCGACGGCCGACCACCAAACCACCAATGCCCGGTATCTGGTCGACGCCGGGGCCGGCGTGCTCTGCGCCGATGCCGATATCGACGGTTCTGCCTTTGCCGATGAACTGCTGCACCTGGTCGATGACGCGGCGGCGCGCGACGCCATTCGTCAGGCGGCGCGTGGTCTGGCTCAGGATAGGGCCGCCGCTCTTCTGGCGGATGCGGTAGAGGGTTTGCGTTAGTTAGACGGGATATCGTCGGTCGCCCTCGCGCTGATGCGGTAGGTGCGGTACAGTTAACGCGTTACAGGCAGTGTTTACGCAAGGAGTACACGAGCACATGGCTGATTCCCAGACTGCAACCTCCGCGCCCGAGTTTAAGAGCGCCCACTTTATCGGTATCGGCGGCGCCGGCATGAGCGGCATCGCCCTCGTTCTGCACGAGCGCGGTTATGCCGTTACCGGCTCCGACCTTAAGACGTCACGTTATATCCGCCAGCTTACCCGCGCTGGTGTGAAGGTACATGTGGGCCATGAGGCCGCGACGATCGACGAGGTCAAGCCCGACGTGGTTGTTGTCTCCACCGCTATTCCGGAGTCCAACCCTGAACTCGTGCGCGCTCGCGAGCTTGGTATTCCCGTGTGGCCCCGTGCCAAGATGCTCTCTGCCTTGGGCCACGGCTACACTACCGTCGCTGTTGCCGGCACGCACGGCAAGACCACCACGTCTTCGATGTGCGCCACCATGCTCGACCGCATGGGTCTGGATCCGAGCTTCCTGATCGGTGGCATCGTCGAGGGCTATGACACGAACGGCAAGAACGGCTCGGGCGACTACTTTGTCGCCGAGGCCGACGAGTCCGACAGCTCCTTCCTGTTCCTGAACCCCAACGTGGTCATTGTGACCAACGTCGAGGCCGACCACCTCGATCACTACTCGGGTATCGAGGAGATCGAAGCGACTTTCGCCAAATTCATGAGCCTGGTGGGCGAGGACGGCACCGTCATCGTCTGCGGTGAGGACCCGCATCTGGTCGAGCTCGCCAAGTCGACGGGCCGTCACGTGCTTTCCTACGGCTTTGCCGAGAGCAACGACATCGTCTGCATGCACCCGGATGTCAAAGGCATCCAGAGTGACTTTATCGTTCGCTTTGAGGACGGCACTGAGCATGCCGTGGAGATCAAGAGCAATCCCGGTCGCCACAACATGCTCAACGCCACGGCGGTGCTCACCGTCGCCCATGTCCTGGGCCTTGACATCGACGCCGCCGCCAAGGCGCTCTCGAGCTTTGAGGGCGTCCGCCGTCGCTTTACCCACGTGGGCGATATCGATGGCATCACCGTGGTCGATGATTACGGCCATCACCCCACCGAGATCAAGGCGACGCTTGCTGCCGCTTCGTCGCTGGGCTACAAGCATGTCGACGTCGTGTTCCAGCCGCACCGTTATTCGCGCCTGCAGGCCCTGTGCGACGACTTTGCCGATGCATTTGCCAATGCCGATAAACTGCTGCTGATTGATGTGTTCTCGGCTGGCGAGATGCCCATTCCGGGTGTTACCTCTAAGATGCTCGCCGATACCGTGCGCGCCAAGCATCCTGGCAAGGAGGTTGTGTACTGCTCCAGCCGTCTTGAGCTCAATCAGGAGCTCGAGCAGATGGTGGGCGAGGGCGATCTGCTGCTCACTATGGGTGCCGGTGACGTTACGACCGTCGGTCCCGAGTTCATTGAGTATCTGACTGCCAAGAAAGACGCTTAAGTCTAATGGGTCTGTTTAACGCCGTCATGGCGCTCTCGGGCATGATCGACACGGATGTGATCGAGGACGAGCGCCTTGCGCGTCATACGAGCTATCGTATCGGCGGCAAGGCCGACCTCTTTGTGACGTGCCATAGCTATCATGCCCTCCGCCGCGCCGTGGCGGTGCTCGATCGCGAGCAGGTGCCGTGGGTCATCATCGGCAAGGGCTCCAATCTGCTGGTTGCCGATGGCGGTTATCGCGGCGCCGTCATTTCGCTCGGACGTGAGTTTCAGCGCACGGTTGTTGCCGATGACGGTTGTACGCTGACGGTCGGTGCGGGCGTGATGTTTGCGCGCCTGGTCAACGATGCCCTGTCGCGTAGCCTCTCGGGCCTTGAGTTTGCCGTTGGCATCCCTGGCTCGGTTGGCGGTGCGATATCTATGAATGCCGGCACACGGACCGAGTGGATTGGCTCGCTGGTTGAGGATGTCGTAACGTTTGACCCGGCATCCGGTATCAAGCATTATGCGGGGTCCGAGATCACTTGGGGCTACCGCGAATGTAGCCTTCCCCGCAATGAGATTATCCTCGAGTGCGTGCTCAAGCTTAAACCGGCGCCCAAGGCCGACATTCGCGAGCGCATGGAGCGGTACCTGACGAGGCGCAAGCGTACGCAGCCCATGGGTCGCGCATCCTGCGGGTCGGTCTTTCGCAACCCGCCCGATGCGAGTGTGGGCAAGCTTATCGAGGATTGTGGATTAAAGGGTTTTTCGATTGGCGGCGCGGAAGTTTCGCCCGTTCACGCTAATTTTATCGTTAATAACGGAACTGCCTCGGCCGATGACGTTGCCGCGGTTATCAGACATGTGCACGGAAAGGTGAGGGAGGCGTATGGCATCGAGCTCAGACCGGAAGTTAAATTCCTCGGCTTCTAGAGCATCGAAACCCACCTTCCGCCGCGCCGGAGGGCGTTCCGGCGCGCCTGCCAAACCTCAACGCAATACCGTCGCGCACTCTAAGTCTGTCGGGCATGCTCGACAGACCAGTCGTCCGGTTGTCGGCTCGCAGCTCGGTAATCGTCCGGCCGCAAAAAAGTCCTCGCGTCCCTCGGTGACGTCAAAGCCTGTTATGGGCGCCAAACCCGCCCGTCCCATGGCAACTCCTAAGCCCTCGACGGGAACTAAAGCGCCGCGTCCAGGTCGCACGCTGGGCGCATCGAAACCGCGCTCGCTGACATCGGTGCCGGCTACCGCCAAGAAGCCTTCGGGTAAAAAAAGCGTCAACCCGTTGTCTTCACTTGGGGCGATGGTAAATAAAACATCAGACGCCGCTTCTGTCGTTGCAGGCAAAGGCAAAATCGTGGGCGGCGTTCTGGCCGCCTTGGCCGTGCTCGTCGTCGTTGCCATCGTGGTGATCAACTCTGGATTGTTTACCGCCACTGATATTCAGATTCAAGGCAGCGAGCATGTGACGAAGCACGATGCTATCCAGCTGATCGATTTGCCCGAGGGGACGTCGCTTTTTAACGTCGATCCCGACCAGATTACCGAGGACCTCAAGCAGAACCCGTGGGTCTCGGGCGTGGATGTCCAGCGTCAGTTCCCACATACGCTCATCATTACGCCGATGGAGCGCAAGGTCATTGCAATTGCCTATATCAGCTCCGATGACCTTGCCTGGGCCATCGGGGATGATGACACCTGGATCGCCCCGCTGTCGACGTCGGTCGAAGTGGATGACCAGGGCAACGTCATCACGACGGGGCAGGGCTCAAATACCCTGACCGGCATTGATGCCGCACTGGCGCTCGCTAAGCACTATGGCGCGGTGTTGTTGACTGATGTCTCGGCGGATGTCGCTCCGGTTTCCGGCCAGGCGGTGAGCTCCAAGGCCGTTAAGGCTGGCTTGGATTATGTGCGTGGTTTTTCGAGCGAGTTCTTGGGACAAGTCAAGGATATTTCCACGCCTTCGGTCGAAGCCATCTCGGCAAACCTCAATAACGGCATTGAGGTGTCGCTGGGCGATTCGAACGATATCGTCAAGAAGGAGCGCGTAGTTACCAAGCTGCTTTCGCAGGTAGAGGGCGTAACGTATATCAATGTGCGCTCTCCGGGTAACTATACATTTAGGAACGCTCCGACCTCGTAGCGCTGGTTGATGCTTTGTTGAGGGGCCATACCACGCCGTTTATCTGGTTTGTTTGGTTTTCACGGTCAATTATTTGACTGATACGTTCATAATGTGCAAACATAATACGGTTTACCTTTGCATTTACTTTCAACCTGAAGGTTAATGTGCGCAGGGGTCGACCCATGCTATGGCTATAACCTTTGTTCGGAGGACCGACATGCACGAGACAGAGATCAACAACTACCTTGCCGTCATTAAGGTGGTCGGCGTCGGCGGCGGCGGTACCAACGCGGTCAATCGAATGATCGAAGAGGGCATCCGCGGCGTCGAGTTTGTTGCCATCAACACCGATGCTCAGGCACTCGCGATCTCTGATGCCGATATCAAGGTGCACATCGGCACCGACCTTACCCGCGGCCTGGGCGCCGGCGCCAACCCCGAGGTTGGCCGCAAGGCTGCCGATGAGTCTCGCGACGACATTGCCGAGGCGCTCGCTGGCGCCGACATGGTGTTCATCACCTGCGGCGAGGGCGGTGGCACCGGTACCGGCGCTGCTCCCATCGTTGCCGATATCGCGATGAACGAGGTCGGTGCGCTGACCGTCGCCGTCGTGACCAAGCCCTTCACCTTCGAGGGCCGCAAGCGCAAGAAGAGCGCCGAGGAGGGCATTAAGACCCTCTCCGATTGCGTCGACACCATGATCGTCATCCCTAACGATAAGCTGCTCGACATCGCCGAGAAGAAGACCACCATGCTCGAGGCCTTCGCGATTGCCGATGGCGTCCTTTCCCAGGGCACCCAGGGCATCACCGACCTCATCACCGTCCCCGGTATCATCAACCTGGACTTCGCCGATGTTAAGACCATCATGAAGCAGGCCGGTACCGCCATGATGGGTATCGGTACCTCTTCTGGGGACACCCGTGCCGTCGACGCTGCCCAGCAGGCCATCTCCAGCCCGCTGCTCGAGAGCTCCATCGATGGCGCCACGCGCGTGCTGCTCTCCATCGCCGGTTCCAAGGACCTGGGCATCCAGGAGATCAGCGACGCCGCCGACGTTGTCGCCAACGCCGTCGACCCCGAGGCCAACATCATCTTCGGTACCGTTGTCGACGAGTCCCTGGGCGATCAGGTGCGTATCACCGTCATCGCTACGGGCTTCTCCGACTCCAACGTCAACCGTCAGGACGAGCTCTTTGCTGCTCAGCAGTCTCAGAGCAAGGCCGCTGCCTCCGCTGAGCCGCAGCGCACCGCTCCTGCCACGAGCCCGGCTCAGGCCGCTCCGACCCGCAACGTCGGTGGCACCGAGCTTCCTAACTTCGGCAACGATCAGTTCGAGCTTCCCGACTTCCTGAAGCGCGGTAGCTTCTAAGTCGTTCTTTGCATTGTTGTGCACAGGGGCGTGTCCGTATGGACGCGCCCTTTTTATTTCGACTTTGTAAACTAGAACCTCCAATCTCTTTACGTTCCCTTTACGATTGCCTCCAGCGCAGCAGGTATCCTTTTAGAGAAGTATGACAGCCGTATAAACGCGGGCTGTAGCGGCGATGCCGCGGTACTTGTGTTATTAGGAGGCTTTAGTATGGCAGCACGTGCGGACAAAGTTTCGCGTGTCGACCATGATGGAGTTACGTTGGTGGAGGGCGCGACATCCGATGTTCGCTTTGCCTTCACCGAGCGCGCCGGTGGCGTTTCCGAAGATGCGTACTCCTCACTCAACTTGGGCTCGCATGTTGGCGATGACCCCTTTGCTGTTCAAGAAAATCGTCGTCGTGCGCTCGAGGCTATGGGTGCCGCCGAGTGCGAGCACAACCTGCTCGTTCCCAATCAGGTCCATGGTGATCATATCGTTGCGGTGACCTCGAACGGCGCCGATGACCTTGAGGACGTTCGCGAGCAGATTGCCGAGGGCTGTGATGCCATCGTCTGCACGGCGCATAACGTGCCCGTGCTGCTCTGCTTTGCCGACTGCGTTCCCGTGGTGCTGGTGGCCCCCGGCGGATTTGCCGTGGTGCACTCCGGTTGGAAGGGCACGATTGCACGTATTTCCGCCAAGGCGTGCCAGGCGCTTTGCGATGCTGCCGGTTGCGATGCGAGCGACGTTTCCGCCTATATCGGCCCCCATATCTTGGGTGACGAATATGAGGTATCCCAGGAACTCATGGATCGCTTTGCCGCCGAGTTCTCTTGCATCGATGCGAATACCTCTCGCATGCTTGATCTTTCCGCTGCCATTCGCGAGGCGCTGGTAGATGTCGGTGTCGACGCGGATAATATCGTGGATACCCAGCTTTCGACCGTGCGTCAGAACGACCGCTTTTATTCCTACCGTAACGAGGACGGCACCTGTGGGCGCCATGCTGCGATCGGCGTGATGCTATGAGAAAGATCGTATCGGTCCTGAGCGCCGCTGTGCTTACGCTTACGCTGTGCGCCTGTTCTTCGGGATCTTCTACCTCTTCCATTACCGTGGCCGGCTCCACGACCTGCCTTCCTATCGCCGAGATTGCGGCCGAGGGCTTTAAGGAGGAGACCGGCATCGACGTGCTCGTTTCCGGTTTGGGTTCTTCCGCTGGGATCGAGGCCGTCAGCGCCGGCACGGCCGATATCGCCAGCTCCTCCCGTGGACTCAATGCCGACGAACAGGATCTGGGCCTGACTCCCATCGTCATTGCCCACGACGGTATTGCGGTCATCGTGAACGACGACAACCCCGTCGATAACCTCTCGACCGAGCAGCTCCGCGATATCTACGCCGGCAAGATTACCAATTGGAAAGAGGTCGGTGGCGAGGACCTGAGGATTCAGGTCATCAACCGAGACGAGGCGTCCGGTACGCGCGAGGCCTTCCGTACCATCGTGATGGATGGCACGCCGTTCGATCGCCGCTCGGCTGTTCTTTCGGGTACGGGCCAGGTGCGCGACGTGGTATCTCGTTCGCGTGGGGCCATCGGCTACATTTCGCTGGGCTTCGTCGATAGCCTCAACGCCAAGACCTCGGTCAAGGCTGTCTCGGTCAATCATGTTGAGGCGTCCGAGAAGACGGTCGCGAGTGGCGGCTATCCCATCTCGCGCGACCTTTACTTCTTTGTGAAGGGTGCGCCTTCGCAGCAGGCGCAGGATTACATCGACTACGTGACGTCCGAAAAGATGGACAAGCAGATTCGCGAGGCGGGCTTTATTCCCGTCACCAACGACGAGAAGGGGAGTGAGTAACATGGAAGCACAGGAAAACTCCCAGACTGAGCAGAATGCTCAGGCACCCAAGAAGCGCGAGCTGGCGCTCGTATCGCGCAGTACCTATATCAAGGAGAAGGCGCTGCAGTGGATCTTCTTTGCCTGCGCGTTTTTGGCGGTCGTTACCGTCATCCTGATTTTTGTCTTTACCACGTACTCGGCGCTGCCCGTCTTTACCGACATCGGTCTGGCGGACTTCTTTAGCTTTACGTGGGCGCCCTCTGAGGGCCACTACGGCATCATGTCGCTGCTTGCCGGCTCAGGTCTGGTGACCGTCGGTGCGCTCGCCATGGGCGTGCCGCTAGGTGTGGGCACGGCCGTGTACCTGGTCGAGATCGCCGGCAAGCGCGTGCGCAAGCTCATCAGCCCTGCCGTCGACCTGCTGGCCGGCATCCCTTCTATCATCTACGGCTTTTTCGGCATGATCATCATCCGCCCGTTTATCGCACAACTGACCGGCGGCCTTGGTTTTGGTGCGCTGACGGCGTGGTTCGTCCTCGCCATCATGATCGTCCCTACCATCACCACGCTCACCATCGATGCCCTCAATTCCATTCCCATGGGCATTCGCGAGGCATCGTATGCCATGGGTGCTACTAAGTGGCAGACCATCTATAAGGTCGTGCTACCTGCCGCTAAGCTGGGTATCGTGGATGCCATCGTGCTGGGTATGGGCCGTGCCATCGGAGAGACCATGGCCGTGCTCATGGTCGTGGGTAACGCCCCGGTTATTCCCGACAGCATTGCGAGCCCTATCTCGACGCTCACGAGCCAGATCGCGCTCGACATGAGCTATTCCTCGGGTCTGCATCGCTCGGCGCTGTTCGGCATGGGCGTGGTCCTGTTTATCATCTCCGCCACGCTGGTGGGCATCGTCCGTCTGATTTCCAAGAAGAAGAGGGGGTAGGCTATGTCCGATTCCGTTGACACGACGGTCGATACGACCTCGTCGCGCGAGCGCATCAAGCGTGCCCTTTCCCACGGCAAGAAGGGCCGCATCAACAAGGACCTGTCCAACAAGATCATGCTTGGCGTGTTTCGTGCCGCTGCCTACATCACCACGCTGGTGCTGGTCGCTATCATCGCCTACGTGGTCATCAACGGCCTGCCACACATCTCGCTCGACTTTATCTTCGGTTGGCCCCAGGGCGTCAACGCCGAGGGCGGAATTTGGCCCACGATCGTCTCGACCGTCTACGTGACGGCGCTCGCCATGCTTATCTGCACGCCGATCGCTGTGCTGGCAGCCGTCTATCTGGCCGAGTACGCCAAGCAGGGCAAGGTCGTCGAGCTCATTCGCTACGCTGCTGACGCTTTGGCCTCGGTGCCCTCCATCGTTATGGGCCTGTTTGGCTACGCCTTGTTTGTCGAGGCCATGGGCCTGGGCCTTTCGATGGTCTCGGCCGCCCTGGCACTCGCGCTCTTGATGCTTCCCATCGTCATGCGTACCACCGAAGAGGCCATTCGCGCCGTTCCGCGCTATATCCGCTGGGGCGCATATGGCCTGGGCGCCACCAAGTGGCAGGTTGTCTCCAAGATCGTGCTTCCTTCTGCCTTTGGCCGTATTGCCACGGGCATCGTTCTCGCCATCGGCCGTGCCATTGGCGAGACCGCGGTGGTGCTCTATACCATGGGGCAGGCCATCAATCTACCTATTTCGCCGCTCGATTCCGGCCGCCCCATGACGGTTCACCTGTATCTGCTTGCCAACGACGGCATCAACATGAACGCAGCCTACGGCACCGCGCTCTTGCTGATGGTGATCATTCTGGCCTTCAACCTGTTTGCGCGCTTCCTGTCGCGCAAGCGTCGCTAGTTAAGGAGTCCCATGTCCGTTTATCAGTCCGCTCCCACGTTGGAGCAAGCGGCCATTACGGCCAAGGATTTCAACTTTTGGTACGGTGACTTTCATGCGCTGACGGGGCTTGACCTCAACATCGCCAAAAACGCCATCACCTCCTTCATTGGCCCTTCGGGCTGCGGCAAGTCGACGTTTTTGCGCTGCATCAACCGCATGAATGACCTGATCGAGGGCACGCGCGTCGAGGGCACCATGACGCTCGACGGCAACGATATCTATGCCGAGGGTGTCGACCCGGTCGATCTCCGTCGTCGCGTGGGCATGATCTTTCAGCAGCCCAACCCGTTTCCTAAATCCATCTACGAGAATGTCGCCTTTGGCCCTCGTCTGCAGGGCGTGACTAGCAAAAGTGACCTCGATGACATCGTGGAAGAATCGCTCAAGCGCGCCAACCTCTGGAAAGAGGTATCCAATCAGCTCAACAAGGATGGTTTGGCGCTCTCGGGCGGTCAGCAGCAGCGTCTGTGCATCGCGCGCGTGCTTGCGGTGCAACCCGATGTCCTTCTGATGGACGAGCCCTGCTCCGCCATCGACCCCACGTCCGTCTCTAAGGTCGAGGATCTGATGGCCGAGCTGGCGCCCGAGATGACGATCATCATCGTCACGCATTCAATGCAGCAGGCAGCTCGCATTAGCGACTACACCGCATTCTTCTTGCAGGAAGTTGCCGGCGAGCCCGCTACGCTCATCGAGTATGGTCAAACCGACGCGATCTTCACCAGCCCGGTGGACTCGCGGACGGAAGACTATATCACCGGCCGCTTTGGCTGATCGGTGCGACTAGTCCCAAGCCGATCGGATCTGGTCCGGTGCGTATTCACTGTGCGGGCGGCATGACCGCACCCAACTGATTGGAGTGAACCATGCGCAAACTGTTTTCCCGTCAGCTCATCGAGGCCCGTCACGAGATGCTGAGCATCTACGAGGCCGTCGATCTGGCCCTCCACGATGCCGTGAAGGCCTATGTGACCGACGACCGCAAGCTCGCAACCAAGACCAAGAAGCGCACGCTTTCGATTGACGCACGCTGCGCCAACCTGGAGGCCGTCTGCTACAACCTGATTGCCACGCAGTCACCGGTCGCCTCCGACTTCCGCTTGCTGCAGACGATCATCTACGTCGACTTTAACCTGCAGCGCATGACCGATAAGGTTCGCCAGATTTGCCGCGCCACGCGTCATATGATCAAGGCCGACATCTCGCTGCCCAAGGAGCTTGTCGGCACGGTCGAGGCCGAGGCTGAGGCCGTCTACCAGGTGCTGGGCTCTTCGCTTTCTGCGCTCGTCACCAACGACATGTCCATCATCTGCAACTTGGCCGTCGAGGACGAGCCAGTGCACGCCGCCTACGAGAAGTTCTTCCGCACCTTTAACCGCATGGACACGGGCGATTTTATGGACGACGACAGCAACTATGACGACCTGCGCCGCGCCATCATGGTATCGCGCTATCTCGATCGCATCGCCTCGATTTCCATCGATGCCGCCTGCCGTCTGACCTTCCTGTTGACCGGACAGCGTATGACTGCCGGTGATATCGCCTGCACTGATGAGGATGAGCTCGAGAGCATGCGCGTGCCTTCGGGCGAGGGTGTTATCATGAGGCCCGCCGTCGATGTACGCTACGTTGCCAAGGTGCCCGTTAACGAGGTCAGCGAGGGTCTTCGCTACCTGCTCGATCATCTTGAGGATGAGGACGATGGCGAGGACGACGAGGAGTAAGTAACCCCGTTCGTCGAAAGATTGTAAATACCTAAGTGAGCGCGGCCTTGCACATGCGGGGCCGCGCTCTTGCGTTAGCATGGGACTACTTGTTTGGCTGTCAGCGGAGGCGATTGGCAATGGATAACTATTTGGACTTGATGCGCGCTCGCCGCGAGCAGATTCTGGAACGTTTTTATGCGGCGCTCGATCGCGCGGGCCGTCCCCACGACGCCGCGAGCCTCATTGCCGTGTCCAAGACCGTTGGTGTCGATGAGACCGTTGCCGCCATCCAGGCGGGGTATCGCCATTTTGCCGAGAACCGCCCGCAGGAGCTGGTTCGCAAGCTCACGGGTCTGGCGGAGCATCCGGAGCTGCCCGAGGTGCGCTTCGATATGATCGGCAACCTGCAGACCAATAAGATCAATGCGGTGCTGGGCTCAGCCGAGCTGATTCACTCGGTGGGTTCGCTGCATCTGGCGCAGGCGATCTCGAGCCGTGCTGTTCGCAAGATTGAGGCAGGCGAGCTCGTCGGCCCCCAGCGTGTGCTCATTGAGGTCAATGTGAGTGGTGAGGAGTCGAAGGGAGGCTTTTCACCCGATGAGATTCGCGCCGCCGCGGGTGAGCTTGCAGAACTTGAGGGAATTTGCGTACAGGGGCTTATGACTATGGCGCCCCGGGGGAATAAGGATGTGGCACGCCGCACCTTTGCGGGGCTTCGTGAGCTGAGGGATGAGCTGGAGGCGGCGCATCCCGATTTGAACCTGCCTGAGCTTTCCTGCGGTATGAGCGAGGACTTTGAGTCTGCCCTTGAGGAGGGCTCTACGCTCGTTCGCCTGGGCAGGGTAGTATTTAGCCCGGAGTTTGCAGTAAAATAAGGCTCTGAAGTGCGCACTGATTATCGGGGCGCCTGCACTAAACCGCGAGAGGACACAACCATGGGCTTCCTTGACGAGATTAAAAATAAGATGCACCTGGGCGGCCAGCAGGGTTACGACCAGGGTTATGGCCAGGACGACGACTACGGCTACGATGACGGCTACGACGATGGCTATCAGAACAACGGCTACAGTGGTGCTTCGGGCGAGGGCTTCTACACCCAAGACGAGCCGAGCAACGGCCTGCTTGGCCAGACGCGCCGCGGTGAAGCTGAGTCGGTTGCCGTGTATACGCGCTCCGGTCAGCTGGTCGGCGATGACTCCCGCCATGCCACGACGTATAACCCGCCTTCGCGCTCGCAGGACAGTGTTGCGAGCGGTTATCGTCCTGGTGCCTATGACACGCCGTCGAGCTACGCCGAGAATACCCGCGCCCGTGCCGCCGCTGCACCCGCGCCTGCACCGAGCGATGCCTCGGCCTATGCGAGCAATATCATCAACGCCACGCCGCAGCTGCCGGCCTATGTCCTGCGCCCCGAGAGCTATGACGACGTGGAGACCGTGGTGCGCCGCGTTCGCACCAAGCAGCCTGTCGCACTGATTTTTGTGGGCGTACGCACCGAAGTTGCCAAGCGCGTCTTGGACTTCTCTTACGGCTTTGCCTGCGGTCTGGGTGCCACGGTCAAGGAGGTGGGCGACCGCGTGTTCATGGTGCTGCCCGCCGGTTGCGAGGTCAAAGATTCCGATCTCAAGAAGCTTCGTGCCGACGGCTACCTTAAGTAAAGACAAGACGAGGAGATTCCCATCAACATCTACACTATCGTCCAGCTGGTCAACACGCTGTTCAACTTCTATTCCACGCTCATTGTCGTCTACTGCTTTATGACGTGGATTCCCATGAAGCAGGGTGGTTTGCTTCAGGATATTGCCGCGGTGCTTGATAGCGTGTGCGGTCCGTGGCTCAACCTGTTCCGTCGTTTCATCCCGCCGATGGGCGGTATCGATTTTTCGCCGGTCGTTGCGATTATTGCGTTGCAGTTGGTGCAGAGGCTGGTTCTGCAGCTTCTTATAGGTATACTCGTGTAGAACTGACTTAGTAACTTACGTCGGGCGTGTAGCGCCGAGGCGATGAAAAAGGAGACTTGTTATGGCTATTACCCCTGCAGACATCCAGGCTCAGACTTTCTCTGAGGCCAAGCGTGGCTACGATCCTGCTGAGGTCGACGTCTTCTTGGAGACGCTGTCCTCCGAGGTTGACGCTATGCTCGCTAAGATCGTCGACCTTAAGGGTCGCCTGACTGCTACCGAGCAGCAGCTTGCCGATGCGCAGGCTCAGCTTGCCCAAGCTCAGGATGCCACCGCCCAGGCCGTTCCTGCCGCCCCCGTGGCTGCTCCCGCCCCTGACTTCTCCGCTCAGGAGCGCCAGATTTCCGCTGCCCTGATCGCTGCCCAGCAGACCGCTGAGACCATCGTCAACGATGCCAACGAGAACGCTGAGCGTATCCGCAACGAGGCTGACGCCAAGGCCCGCGAGGTTATCCGCCAGGCTCTGACCGAGAAGCAGGCCGAGCTCGAGGAGATCGATCGTCTCAAGGCTTCCCGTGAGGAGTTCAAGGCAGAGTATCTCAAGCTCATCCAGCACTTCATGGACGATGCCCAGAATTCCTTCCCGGCCGATCTGATGGCCTCCACGCCGGTCGGTTCTGCCGCTTCTCCTGCAGTGACTGTTCCCGCCGAGCCGCTGCCCGTCGCTGACCCGGTTGTCCCCGTGGCCGATCCCTTCGCCCCGATCGACAACTTTGCTGCCGACGACCTGGACTAACATTCGGCCTACAATTTAGTGCCTAGAAAGGACCCGCAGCTTGCGGGTCCTTTTTTATGACTGTGCCGGAGTGCGTAACATAAAAAACCGAGCCCTGCACATAATGGCGCAGAACTCGGCGAACGGGTGAGCGGTCAAGGGTAGGTTTTAAGGCATGTCCCAAAACCTACTTGAGGAGGAAGTCGGAGAGGGGAATGGTACGGGCCTCGCGATGCTCGGGATCGGCGATGTGGTCGGCAGGATATCCACAGACGAGCATGTGATAGGGATAGACGCCCTTGGGCAGATTGAACTGCTCCTGTGCCACCTCTGGCTTAAAATGGCATACCCAGCACGTTCCCAGGCCCTGCTCGGTGGCCTCCATCATCATCTGATCGCAAACGATGGATGTATCGATTTCGCTGGAATTCATCTGATCATACGGGCGCACCCAAGCATCATCGGTAACGCTGCAAATAAGGAAGATAAGCGGAGCGCCAAAGATAGACCCATCACGAGCAAACCGAGGCTGACAAGCAGCAGCCTTCTCCAGAAGCTCAGGCGTATCCAACACCATCACACGGGTTGGATGATTATTACAAGCAGAAGGAGCAATCCGCCCAGCCTCAACAATGGCATCCACCACAGCTTGCTCAACAGGACGGTCCTCAAACGAACGACAAGAATACCGACCACGAGCCAGATCCAAATAACTCACAACCAAGACCTCCAAATTCAACGAATCAATCCAAAGTAAAACAAAGGGTACCCAAAGCCCCATCCACCCAAACGTTTAAGGCGGTCCCAAAGTTCCCAATCGGGTCCAAAGGCCCCGCCAACAAAAGCCCCATCGCTTTCAAAGTATCAGCCAAAGTTCCCAATGGTGGTACGTAAGGCGAAGGGCCGGCACCTGTTTACTTTCGAACGACTCTGCCATGCAGCCGGAGTGAGAAAGCAAACAGGTGCCGGCCCTTCGCCGCCGGGACACGTACCCCCAATTAACTGTTCTTCATGACAATCGAATCCACAACATCGGCCACATTCTCACAGCAGTCAGCGCAGTACTCCAGGAAGGCGTACACGTCACGCCAGGCGATGACCTCGAGCGGGTCCTTGCCGTTAACGTGCAGGTTGCGCATGGCGTTGATATAGAGCTCGTCGGCTTCGGACTCGATGGTGTTGATCTGGATGACGAGTTCGCGCAGGGTCTTGGACTTGCGGTAGTTGGGCAGCTCGACCATCAGGTCTTTCATGGCGCGGCAGGCGTCAGTCACCTTGTGGGCGATGACGATGGCGTCGGGATGGATGCTCTGGATGTTGGTGAAGTAGACGCGCTGCACGACGCCCTCGATGCGGTCGAGCACGGTGTCGAGCGCGCAGCTCATCAGATCCAGATCCTCGCGCTCGAGCGGGGTGATAAAGGCGGTGAGCAGGGCGTCTTCGAGCTCGTGGTGCTTCTTGTCTGCTGCATGCTCAATCGCATGCATCTTATTGAGCATGTCGTGAATCTGCGCGGGATCGAAGTTCTCAAAAATCTTGGTGAGCAGCTCTGCGGCCTGGACGGCGAGGTCGGCGCAAGCGACGTAGTTGTCAAAGTAGAACGAATCGGGTTTCTTTGCCATGGGTGGGTCCTTTCGAGGCGAAGACGGGTGGGCGAAGTGTTGCGGTCCGGATGGACGTTCGGTTTGATTAGAGGAACATCATGAACAGCTTGGCCATGACAAAGCTGATGAGTCCGCAGGCGGGGAAGGTGAAGAACCAGGTGAACATCATGTCCTTGACGACTCCGAAGTTGATGGCCGAGAGGCGCTTGACGGCACCGACGCCCATGATGGCGCAGGTCTTGATGTGTGTGGAGGACACGGGGATGCCGGTAAGGGTGGCAAGCAGCAGGTTCGCGGCGCCCGCGAGGTCGGCGGAGAAGCCCTGATACTTCTCGAGCTTAACCATGCTCTGGCCGACGGACTTGATGATGCGCTCACCGCCCACGCTGGTACCGATACCCATAGTGGCCGAGCACAGCAGCATAATCCAGATGGGGATGCCGGCATCGCCGACGCTGGTCTGGCCGTTTGCGAAGGCCACGCCTAAAAAGAGCACGCCGATGAACTTCTGTCCATCCTGCGCGCCGTGCATAAAGCTCATGGCCGCAGCGCTCGCGATCTGAGCGTATTTAAAGAAGACATTGGCACGTCGCCTGTTGGCGGCGGCGAAAAGAATCGAGACGAGTTTGCACAGGACCCAGCCCATGACAAAGCCCAGGCCGATGGAGAGCGCCAGGCCGTAGATGACCTTCATCCACTCGTGGACGTTGACGCTGCTCGCGCCGCCGAGGGCGATAGCGGCACCGGTCAGGCCGGCGATAAGGCTGTGGCTTTGCGAGGTGGGGATGCCAAAACGCGACGCTGTGGCACCGTAGACGACGATGGAGAACAGCGCCGCGCACAGACAGGCGAGCGCCATGGTGCTGTTTCCGCCAAAGTCGACGATATGTGAGATGGTGTTGGCGACGCTCGCATTAAAGTGCGTCATGATGAGTACGCCGAGGAAGTTGAATGCGGCGCTCATGAGAATGGCGGCGCGGGCGGGCATGCAACGCGTAGTGACGCAGGTCGCGATGGCGTTGGGCGCGTCGGTCCATCCATTGACGAAGATGGCGCCCAACGCGAGGATCACGGTGACGGCAAGGACTGGGTTCGACACAATTTGGCCGAGGAAGGTTGAGAACGTTACGTCCATATATGGGCTTTCTCGAAGTTTGCAGGCACGTTACAAAAACATGATAAATCGTATCACCTCCTGTGGGTTTCTTAACGGAGTTCTGACGTGAGAAGTGGATTTTTTGGCACTAAAATTGAATATTAGCCCTGTTGACCGCGGGTGTTCTTTTTGCTAACACGCCATGCGGACACGTGCGATTACTACGACACTCCAAAACCACAGTCTGTTCGCTTTACAACATACAAACATGCGTTCGATAATGGGAAGTATGGAATATCGACAGACAGATGGCAAAACTCGGCGCGTGCACAAGCAGTATGTGGACGTCGTGGCTCGCATCCTCGCGGGCGGACAAGTCGTGCCGGTTACCGTCTGCTGGGTCGACGGTCGCTGCTTTACGATTGACGAGATCGTCTCGTCCACTGGTTTTGGCCTGACGGTCCACGGCGTTCGTACGGCAACCTATAAGGTGCGTTTTGGCGGGCACGCGACCGAGTTGTATCTGGAGGACCAGGCGTGCGGACGGCCGGACGGCTCGCAGGCCCACGTGATGCGTTGGTGGGTCTGGGCGTTTGATCGTACGCTTGAGGGCGAGCGCCGTAGGTAAGGACGCACGGCGTTCGGGTACAATGGCAGGAATCTTGTCATCTGCTGCGCCGTCTTTCACGGCGCTTTGTGAAAGGACGAAGTATGAACGATATCCAGGGCTATCAGAACGGCCCCATCGAGACCGGTGCAAGCCGTGCCAAGGAGATGTCGCCGCGCGCGTACAACCTTGTCATGTCTGCCCTGATCTTCTTGGGCTTTTGCGCCATGGGCGCCGGCGCCTACTTTACGAGCACCATGTCGTTTGCGCGCATGATGATGAGCGGCGCAGCCTTGCCGCTGGTCTTTGGCTCGTTTATTTTGACCATCGTCGGCATGGTCATGATGTCGGCCGCCGCCGGCAAGCAGTCCGTGGGCCTGTCCCTTGTGGGCTACGTAATCTTTGCGAGTACCTTTGGCCTGACCGCGTCGTTTGGCCTTGCCAACTACGACCTGCCCACCATCAACACCGCTTTTATCGCCACGGCCGCCATCACCTTTGTCTTTGGCGCGCTGGGCGTGACCTTCCCCAAGTTTTTCCAGCGCGTATATGGCATCGGTTTTGGCATTCTGCTCGCCACTATTCTGGTTGAGATCGTGCTGATGTTCATGGGCGTCTCGCAGTCCATCACCGACCTGATCGTGATCGTGGTGTTCGCCGGCTTTATTGGCTACGACACCTATGTTGCCACGACGGTGCCGCCTACGCTGCCCAACGCCGTGCTCATGGCGTCCAATCTCTTCGTTGACATTATCAACGTGTTCCTGCGCATCCTGAACATCCTTGGCCGTCGCGACTAGTGGCGAATTGCGGCGGTGCTTGCCGTGCGGGCAAATCGATGCGAAAGGCGGTCCTTCGGGGCCGTCTTTTTTGTACGCGGCGGGGTATCATGGATGGGAAAAGCCGATAGCGGCAGCGACAGGAAAGGTGGCCACGTATGGCAGACGTCGACAACAGGAACCGTAACCGTAGGTCCAACCGAGCGGGTCAGCCCAATCCCAAGCGCGAGGCCCGTGCCAAGGCCGCCGAGCGTCACGTGTCAACTGCGTCCGAAGCGTGCGCCAAGGATATCGAGCGTTCGCTTGCCGGTGTTCGCGAGTTTGACGGTATGCCTGCCGGCTTTGTCGCGGCGATGAAGGCCAAGGTTCAGACTGCTGTGGCCACCGAAGAACAGGTTGCCGAGGACGTCGAGGGCGCAGAGGCTGCCGAGGTCGAGGCAGCGCTCGAGCCCGTCGAGGAGCCTGCTGAGGAAATCGCCGAAGCTGAGTCCGCGCCTGCTGAGGAGCCCGCTCCGGTTCTGCCCGAGGTCACCGTGCTCGATGCCTCCACCACGCAGGCCATCTTGGACAACGGCCGTGGCTATGCGCAGTTCTGCGACATGGCCGTGCTCGCCTTTGCCTCGTTCACCAATCCGGGCGGTGGCTATATTCAGGGTTATCTGGGCCAGGAGGCCACGCTGTGCGCCGATTCGTATCTGTACAACGTTCTCGATAAGCAGCGCAAATGGTACGGCGAGAACCGTCGCCGCAACATCAACTGCGAGCTTTACCGAAACCGTGCGCTGGTGGTGCCTGCGGTGCGCTTCGACCGCAACCACGTGCATGCATACGCCGACGTGATCGTGGCCGCCGCGCCCAACGTTAAGCGCGCCCGCCAGGAGTATCGCGTGAGCGACGATGCTCTGCTGGATGCCCTGCGCGACCGCATTCGCTTTGTGCTTGCCATCTGCGACGAGCTAGGTCGCGAGAAGCTCGTGCTGGGCGCTTGGGGCTGCGACAACAACGGCTTTGACGCAGAGGCCGTGGCCGAGCTCTTCCGCAAGGAGCTCGCGTCGGGCGACTTTAAGGTCAAGCAAGTCTTCTTTGCCGTGCCTTCTACGCGCTGGGATGAGGATTTTGCCAAGTTCGAGCACGTGCTGGCAAACTTCCCCGAGCGCAACGAGGAGTCCTATGCCCAGGTTGCCGCTCGCGCTGCGGCAGCTCGCGCCGCCGAGCAGATCCAGGCTGCTACCGAGGATGATGAGGACGAGGACGATTGGCGCAAGTACCTGTAATCGGTACGTGCTGACAGATAGGTCGAGCCGGCGGGAGAGGCTGCTTCCGTCGGCTTTTTACTGAGCGAGGGGCTTACGATGAAAAACGTTCTATGCTTTGGCGACAGCAACACCTATGGTTACGATCCGGCGGGCATGCGCGACGGCACCGCGGTGCGCTATGCGCAGGATGTGCGCTGGTGTGGCGTGGCCCAACGTGACTTAGGCGAGGGCTGGCATGTAATTGAAGAAGGCCTCAACGGCCGCACGACGGTACGCGACGACATGTGCCATCTGGACACCAATCTTAACGGCATCCGCGCACTTCCGATGCTGCTCGAGGCCCATAAGCCGCTGGACGCCATTGTGATCATGCTGGGCACCAACGACTGTAAGACGGTCTTTAACGTGACAGCTTCCGATATCGCCCGTGGCGCCATGGCGCTGATTCGCGCCGTCCGCGCGTTTCCGTGGACCGACGCTGCGCCTTGTCCGCGCATTCTGCTGATGGCGCCTATCAAGATCAAGCCGCAGATCGCCGACGTATATATGACCGATTTTGACGAGCATTCCGTAGAAGCCTCGGAACATTTTGGTGAGTACTACGCGCATGTGGCTGAGCAGTTTGGCTGCGACTTTTTGAATGCCGCCGACTTTGCCGAGCCGGGCGATATCGACTATCTGCATATGATGCCCGAAAGCCATGAGAGCCTGGGTCACGCCGTGGCAGCCAAGCTCCAAGAGATGCTCGGAGAGTAGCGCGACCCCAAGCCACCACAGAAGTTCCCCTTGTGGTGGCTTGTTTCGTTGCTTTGTCTCGATCTGCAACATCTAGGGTCGATTTCGCCGAGTTACTGTTACAGATTGAGATTTTCGTTTCAGCGGAATTTGAATGTCTCGATCTGTAACATCTGGGCGGCTAAATCGTCCCTATCTGTTACAGATCGAGATATTTGTGGGAACCACCGCAAAGGTGTCCTTTGCGGCGTTTTTTGCTGCGAATCTTAATACTGCCACATGTGGTTGACAGGGCCGGAGCCTTTGCCCATGTTCAGGCCGGCGGCCAGAGCGCCTGTCAGGTAGGCCTTGCCGGCGTTGACGGCATCGGCAAGATCCATGCCCTGGGCCAGCGCGCAGGCGATGGCGGACGAGAGCGTGCATCCGGTGCCGTGCGTGTTGTCGGTCTCGATGCGCTTGTGGCGGAACCACGTGGTGAGTGGATCTCCCAGATGGTTGCCCTCGTCATCGAGTGGCGCGGGTTCGGCCAGTACATCGTTGGCCTCGTTGACAAGATGCCCACCCTTAACGAGGGATGCGCAACCAAAGCGGCGGGTGAGGAGCATGGCAGCATTTTGCTGCGTGCGCTCGGAGTCGACCTCGTAGTCGAGCAGGGCCATGGCCTCGGGAATATTGGGCGTGATAACCGTCGCTAGTGGGAACAGGCGGCGGGTGAGCGCCTCGGCGGCATCTTCGGCAATCAGCCGTGCGCCCGAGGTGGCTACCATGACGGGGTCGACTACCACGTTTGTCGCGTTCCAGGCGCTCAGGCGGTCGGCGATAACATCGATAATCTCGACAGAAGAAACCATGCCGATCTTGACGGCGCTCGGGCGGATATCGTCAAAAACGGCGTCAATTTGCGCGGCTACGATATCTGGCGAGATATCCTGCACGGCGGTAACGCCCAGTGTGTTTTGCGCTGTGATGGCGGTGATGGCCGTCTGGGCATACAGACGGTGCGCCGTGATGGTCTTGGTGTCGGCCTGAATGCCGGCGCCGCCGCTGGAATCGGATCCCGCGATGGACAGGACGGCGGGTACCTTACTACGATCCATGTTCGCTCCCTTGTTCGGTCGGAATCAAATGGGTCTTTAAGCCAGCATTATAAAGATGCCCGGGCCGACTCTATGTCGAACCCGGGCGGGCGATGCAATCTTTACGCAAATGCAAGCAAATGTTCACATGTCAACAATTGACAGGCACCAGCTCGCCGCCAGAAGCGGCCGCGGCGACAGGGCTAGTCCTCCATGCCAAGGTCGATCGTGGTGCCCTCGAAGATCTTGTTGACGGTGCGGACGGCGCACATCTTGCCACACATGGTGCAAGTGCCCTCGGTGGCGGCGGGGGACTCCTCGTAGCGCTTCCTGCCCGTAACCGGGTCGAGCGCGCACTTCCACATGGCGTCCCAGTCGAGCTTGCGGCGTGCCTGGCCCATCTTATCGTCCATGTCGCGGGCATGGGGCACCTTTTTGGCGATGTCGGCGGCGTGTGCGGCGATCTTGGTGGCCATGAGGCCGTCGAGCACATCCTGGGCGTTGGGCAGGCATAGGTGCTCTGCCGGTGTCACGTAGCACAGGAAGTCGGCACCGGAGCTGGCGGAGATGGCGCCGCCGATGGCAGCGGTGATGTGGTCGTAACCAACGCCGATATCGGTCACCAGCGGCCCGAGCACATAGAACGGAGCATTGTGGCACAGGCGCTTCTGCAGTTTCATGTTGGCGGCGATCTCGTCGAGCGCCATGTGACCCGGGCCCTCGACCATGACCTGGACGCCGGCGGCCCAAGCGCGCTTGCACAGCTTGCCCAGCTCGATCATCTCAGCGGTCTCGGTGGCGTCGTTGGAGTCGTAGAGGCAGCCCGGGCGGCAGGAGTCGCCGAGCGAAATCGTCACGTCGTACTCGTGGCAAATCTCGAGCAACTCGTCGTAGAACTCATAGAACGGGTTCTCGTTACCGGTGACCTCCATCCAGCCAAACAGCAGTGAGCCGCCGCGGCTCACGATGTTCATCAGGCGGCCGGTCTCCTTAAAGGTCTTGGTGACCGACTTGTTGATGCCGCAGTGAATGGTCATAAAGTCCACGCCGTCCTCGGCATGCGCGCGCACGACTTCGAACAGGTCGTCCTTGGTGAGCTTGACCAGCGGCTTTTCCATGTAGCCGATGGCGTCGTACATGGGGACGGTGCCTACCATGAGCGGCGTCTCGTCGATGAGCTGCTGGCGGAACTGGCGCGTCTTGCCCGAGTTGGAGAGGTCCATGATGGCGTCGGCGCCAAAGTCCTCGGCGATCTTGACCTTCTTCCATTCCTCGGCGGCATCGGCCTTGTCGCCCGAGATGCCCAGGTTCACGTTGACCTTGGTGGACAGGCCCTCACCGACGCCAAAGGCGCGCATGCCCTTTTTGATGTGCACGATGTTGGCGGGAATGGCGATGCGGCCGTCGGCCACGCGCTCGCGGATGTACTCGGGGTCGCGATGCTCGCGCTCGGCGACCTCCTTCATCTGCGGTGTGATCCGCCCGGCGCGGGCGAAGTCGATTTGCGTGACGAGCTTGGGCTCGGTCTGTGCGCTCATTGGCACGGCTCCCTTCGTTGGCATTACCCATATCAGGTTTGCGGGTCAGGGCGGGCGCGCCCAGTCTCAGCCTGCCGTCTTGTCCTGCAAGCTCCCCGTTTATGTAATGGGCTCAAGTATAGCCTGAATGGGTACGATTGGGCCAACGAGCGTGCCTGTGGGGAGGCGTACATGGAAGACAAGCATCTATATCGAGAGACACAATGGGGTGTATCGGCCGAGGAAAGCCGTGCGCACCATGGGTTGGTCGCGATTGGTTTTGCGGTGCTTGCCGTGCTGGTGATTGCCTTTTGTATTTGGACGTTCGGCGGTCCTGGCGGCGCCACCTGGGGGTTTGAAGCCGACGAGGGCCTGCCGATTATGACCATGAAAGTTTCTGGTGGCAACACGGTTGCCGCACCGGGCGACTATTGGTATCCGCGCGACGAGTTTGTGCAGCTGCAGCTGAGCGGCGGGTCTATTCCGGGTGAAGAAATCGAACGCGTGACGTTTGATGCGACGCTCAAAACGCTGACGGTGAAGCTCAAAGATCAAGGGGACGTGCCCACGACCATGGACATTGCGCTGACGGAGTGGTGTCTGGAACCTCCGTCGGGCGTTACGGTATCCGACGTAGAGCACGTTAAGATTACCTACCAAGATGGCTCGACGAGCGAGATTGCAAAGGCCGATGGCTTGGCGGAGTAACGGGGTGTTTGGAAACGGCGGGCCTATAGTGCCTGCGCGTTCATGAAAACCAGGGTGTTTTTGTCTGAAAGCTCGGGGATGTGCCGATAGCCGATGTTGAATGCGGTAAGTTCGCTTGCATCCTCGAGCTTGTTTTCTGCCATCCACCGCACCATGGAGCCGCGCGCCTTTTTGCTGGCGGTCGACCGTTGGATGGGCTTCCCGTTGCGGATGCCCTCGCCAAAGAGGCATGTGACGGCCGTGGCGTCGCCCGCGAGGTGGGGCAGAACGGCTTTGGCATACTCTACGCTGGCGAGGTTGACGATCGTGGTGTTTGAGCCTGCCGGGGCGATAGCCCGCGCGAGCTTATCGCTCCAAAATGCGTAGAGGTCTCGGGCACCGTCGACGACAAGCTTCGCGCCCATCTCCAGCCGATACGGTTCGACGGCATGAAAGGGACGAACGCACCCGTAGAGGCCGGAGAGGATCCACAGATGGTCTTGCAGCCATGCGAGCTGTGCGGAATCCATCACCTCGGGTGCCATGCTCTGGTATTGAATGCCGTGATAGGACATGACGGCAGGGGAGAGGTGACGGGCGAGTGCGGGATTGTCGAGATCGCCGCTTTTCAGGATGGGCCCGAACTCATGCAGTGTGTTGAGGCAAGGTCCCAGCAGTTTGTCACTCACGTTCCACAGCGCCTGCAGGCCGCCGCTGCCTTCATTCCGCTCGATATCTAGCAGTGCGCGGTGGAGGCGAGCCGTCTCGCGCACAAAGGGTGGGATGCCCAGGACTTCAAAAGCATCTTGTGCCGCGCGCATTTGCTTGGCGGGCGAAATGATGACCTGCAGCATGGACTCTCCTCTGCCAAAAAAAGAAGTTGCGGTGGAATACGGTCTGTTTGGTCTATTGAAAGACCAAATCAATCCGTATTCCACCGCAAGTTATGGGTGGGGTGGATTAGGCGCGCTCGAGGAAGGCTTTGTAGCCGCGGTAGGCCTCGTAGATATCGGCCTTGTTGGCGACCTCCCACAGGGCGTGCATGGACAGGACGGCAACGCCGGAGTCGATGACGTTCATGCCGTACTTGGCCATGATGTAGGCGATGGTGCCGCCGCCACCAGCGTTGACGCGGCCGAGCTCGCAGGTCTGGAAGTCCACGCCGGCCTCGTCCATGATGTCGCGGACGAGGGCCACATACTCGGCGTCGGCGTCGTTAGAGCCGCCCTTGCCGCGGCTGCCCGTGTACTTGTTAAAGCACAGGCCGCGACCCATGAAGGCGGCGTTCTTGGTCTCGAACTTGCCGGCATAGCCCGGGTCGAAGCCGGCGGACACGTCGGAGGAGAGCATACGGCTGCGGGCGAGCGCGCGGCGCAGAGCCAGCGGGCTGTCCTCGCCGGCGAGCATCATGATCTCGGCGACGGTGTTCTCGAAGAAGCGACTCGTCATGCCGGTGGCACCCACGGAACCGATCTCCTCCTTGTCGACGATGAGCGTGATGCTCGTGCGCTCCACGTTGGTGACGTTGATCTGGGCGAGCATGGAGGGGTAGGCACAGACGCGGTCGTCATGGCCATAGCCCAGAATCATGGAGCGGTCGAGGCCCATGTCGCGGGCGGGGCCGGCGGGCACGACCTCGATCTCGGCGGAGAGGAAGTCCTCCTCCTCGACGTCGTACTGCTCCTTGAGGATATCCAGGAACATCTGCTTGACGGGCTCCTTGGGGGCGTCCTTGTCGTCCTCATCGAACTTGACGGGACGGCCGCCCACGATCACGTCGAGGATCTCGGCGTCGACGGCGTCTTTGGCAGGCTTAGACATCTGCTCGCTCGAGAGATGGATCAGCAGGTCGGAGATGGTAAAGACCGGATCGTCCGCCTTGTCGCCGATATTGATGTCGACGGTGGTACCGTCCTTTTTGCAGATGACGCCCACGAGTGCGAGCGGGGAGGCTACCCAGTGGTAGCTCTTGACGCCGCCGTAGTAGTGCGTGTCGAGATAAGCCATGTCGCCGGCCTCGAAGGCGGGGTTCTGCTTAAGGTCCAGGCGCGGCGAGTCCACGTGCGCGCCCAGGATGTTAAAGCCCTGCTCGAGCGGGGCGGTGCCCAGATTGACGAGCATAAGGTCCTTGCCGTGGTTAGCGGCATACACCTTGTCGCCTGCCTTAAGCTCGCGGCCTGCGGCGATTACGGTCTCCAGGTCGACGTATCCCGCCTCCTCGGCCATCTTGATGCCGGCCTTGACGCACAGGCGCTCGGTCTTGTTCTCACTCAAAAACTGCTTATAGCCGCGGCAAAGCTCCTCGAGCTCCTCGATTTGCTGTGGCGTGTACTTTTTCCATGCGCAGGGACGCTCCATGACGCAGGCTCCTTTCGGATCGATCGTGCTGGTTGATGTACCGTGAGCCATCGTATCACGCGCGGGCTCACGGTGGCGGGGGAGCTTGATGTGAGGTGGCCGCGGGGCGGGGAGCGTGTAAACTGGAGTGAGCAAACCGTGCCCAGCCCAAAGCGAGGTATTCAATATGTCTGACAAGCGCCGCACCTTTGCCGTTATCGACGGCAACTCGCTCATGCATCGCGCCTTCCACGCCGTGCCGCCGACCATGAACGCGCCGGACGGTCGCCCCACCAACGCGATCTTTGGCTTTCTGAACATGTTTCTCAAGATGATCGATGCCTTTAACCCCGACGGCGTCGTCGTGGCGTTTGACAAGGGTAAACCGCGCGTGCGCATGGAGATGCTGCCGCAGTATAAGGCGCAACGCCCGCCCATGGACCCCGATCTGCATGCGCAGTTCCCTATGATTAAGGAGCTGCTCGCCGCGCTCAACGTGCCGATTCTGCAGTCCGAGGGCTGGGAAGGCGATGACATCCTGGGAACCATGGCGCGCCTGGGTGAAGAGGCCGGCTGCGACATGCTACTGGTGACCGGCGACCGCGACATGTATCAACTCGTGACCGAGCACGTCAACGTGGTCTCGACCCGCAAGGGCCTGTCCGACGTGGCGATTATGACGCCCGAGAGCGTGGACGACCTGTATCACGGCATTACGCCGGCGCTCGTGCCCGATTTTTACGGTCTAAAGGGCGATACGTCCGACAACATCCCCGGTGTACCGGGCATCGGTCCCAAAAAGGCGAGTGCGCTCATTGCGAAGTACGGTAGCCTGGACGAAGTCATCGCGCATGCCGATGAGGTCAAGGGCAAGATGGGCGAGAACCTGCGTGCACACATCGATGACGCACTACTGAGCCGCAAGGTTGCGACAATTCGCACCGATGCGCCCGTCGAGCTCGACTTTGAGGCGACGTCCTTCCCGGCGTTTTCTGCCGACGAAGTGTCCGCGGCGCTGGGTACGCTTGGTATCACCGCCATGCAGAACCGTTTCTTGGCGCTGATCGGCGGCGAGGGCGGGACTGCTGCCTCCAGTGTGTTTGAGATACCTGCTATGGTTCGCGCAGCCGCCGGCGATGCCGACGCGCTTGGTGCCGTTGCGGCTGAGGTCTCCCGCGCGATTGATGCCGGCGAGTGGGTCGCCGCCGTGGTGGACGACGACAAGGAAGAGGGCGCGCTCTTTGGGCTGACGCGCACGCTGTGGTTGGCGACGTCCAAGGGCCTGTTCGCGCTCGAGGAGGGCGACAGCTGTGCGGCGGCTGAGGTTGAGGGCTTCAACTTCGCTCACGGTGTGATCGCCGGCGTGCTTGCGCGCCTGTTTATGGAGGGCCGCGTGGCGAGCCCGGATACGAAAGCGCTGCTGCACGAGCTTTCGCCCATCGATTCTTCTGAGCCCGAGCTCATGGATCCGCTCGCTGCCGATTCCACGCGTATCTTCGATACCGTGGTCGCTGCCTATCTGCTGGATTCCGATCGCTCCGAGTTCGATGAGGCATATCTGGCCGATACCTATCTGCAGATGGCGTTGCCTGCGGCGCGCGGTGCAGAGGGTGCTGGTGAGGACGCTCCGGCGCCTGCCGCCCGTACTGCGGCTCTGACGCTGGCGCTCGTGGCGCCGTTGCGCGAGTGCATGGCCCGTGAGAACGCCGCCAACGTGTTCGATGGCATCGAGATGCCGCTCGTTCCGGTACTTGCCAAGATGGAGCGCGCGGGCATGCTCGTGGACCCCGACCGCCTGCACAGTCTGTCCGAGGGTCTGGCGACCCAGATCACCGAGGTCGAACGAAGCATTCGCGACCTTGCCGGTGACGAGACCTTTAACATCGGCAGCCCCATGCAACTTTCGCATGTGCTCTTTGATGTGATGGGCCTTCCGACCAAGGGTCTCAAAAAGACCAAGCGCGGTTACTATTCGACCAATGCCAAGGTACTGAGTGATCTTGCCCGTGACCACGAGATTGTTCGTTTGATCTTAGACTGGCGCGAGAAGTCCAAGATCAAGTCAACCTATCTGGACACGTTGGGCCCGCTGCGCCGCGGTGACGGTCGTGTGCACACCACGTACAACCAGACCATCACCGCGACGGGGCGTCTGTCTTCGAGCGACCCTAATCTGCAAAACATTCCGACGCGCTCGGAGCTGGGGCGTACCGTCAAGACGGCGTTTTCGGCAGGCGAGGGAAGCGTCTTTTTGGCGGTGGACTACTCGCAGATCGAGCTGCGTCTGCTGGCACATCTCTCGGGTGACGAGCACTTGGTGCGCGCCTTTAACGAGGGCGAGGACTTCCATGCCGAGACGGCGGCGCGCGTGTTTGGTGTGCCGGTGTCCGAGGTAACGCCCGACCTGCGCAGTCGCGCCAAGGCCGTGAACTTTGGCATCGTGTATGGCCAGCAGGCCTACGGCCTGTCGCAGTCGCTGCATATCTCGATGGCCGAGGCGCGCGACATGATCGACCGCTACTACGAGGCCTACCCGGGCGTGCGTACGTTCCTCGACAACGTGGTGGCGCGCGCCAAGCAGACGGGCTACGCCGAGACCATGTATGGCCGCAGACGCCATATTCCCGAGCTCAAGGCCAAAAACCCGCAACTCCGCGGCTTTGGCGAGCGCACGGCCATGAACCATCCCATGCAGGGCACCGCAGCAGACATCATCAAGATCGCCATGGCCCGCGTAAGTCGTCGCCTGGAAGAAGAAGGCTTTGCCGCCCACATGATCCTGCAAGTGCACGACGAACTGGACTTTGAGTGCCCCATCGACGAAGTCGAGCGCCTAACCACCATGGTCCGCGACGTCATGGAGCACGTAGTGGACCTCCGCGTTCCCCTAATCGCCGAAGCCAGCACCGGCATAACCTGGGCCGATGCCAAGTAAAGACATACCAACAACCCCAAAGTAACCAAAACAGAAGGGGGCTCCTTGCCAACAAGGAGCCCCCTTCATTCCAAACTATCAGCCAAGTATCCAGACGCCAAGACGCCATCCATGCGGCAAGCAAGTCACCGCAGGACCTGGCCGGGCGACGCGGGTAAGTTTTTCGTAGATTCCGCACGAGCCGAAGGCCACTTAATGTGGCCTTCGAGCGAGCCCAGGACCTGACCGAACGAAAAACTTACCCGCGTCGCCCGGCCAGGTCCGACAGGTTGCGTTAACGAGCCGCCAAGATGGCGTCGATGAGCGTCAGTACGCCCCCGTCGTTGTTGCTCGGAATGCGCCACTTGGCATGCGCGTTCATGTGCTCCTCGGCGTTGTCCACGATAAAGCTGTGACCGACGCGCTCGAGCATGGGGATGTCGTTGTAGGTGTCGCCCACGGCGGCGGCGTCGGCAATATCGATGCCCAGGTGCTCGCACAGGTGAGCGATGCCGGCGCCCTTGTCGACGCCCAGGTTCATAAAGTCGATCCACTCGCGCCCAGCGTTGGTGACGTAGAGCTTGTCCGAGAACTCGGGACTATAGGTCTCGCGGAATGCGGGCTCGGCATTATAGGCGGGGAAGAAGATCGAGATCTTGTTGGACTCGATATCAAGGCCCTCAAAGCTGTCGACGTAGTTGATTGTGTTGTAGTAGACGCTGAGCTCGTCGTGGTATTGATGGTCGCGGGCAAGCACGTAGAACTCGTCGAAGCAGCACAGGACGGGGACAGCGCGCGGATCCTCCGAGGCGCGGCTCAAGACCTGCTGGTACAGCTCCACGTCGATAATGCTCTTATAGATATAGCTGCCGCGATAAATCACGCACGCTCCGTTGTCGGGACAAAAAGCAAGGCGGTTTTTGATGCCCTCGAACATCTCCTCGAGCTTGGGGGCGGGACGTCCGCTTGCAGGGCAGAATACGATGCCGGCGTCGGCGAGCTTGTCCAGGCGCTCATCAAGACCCTGCGGCAACACGCGCTTGTCGGTCAGCAGCGTCTTGTCCATGTCGACGGCGAGAATCTTAATATTTCCGATATTGGCGTCCGATTCGTAAGTTTGCATAAAAGCGAGCCTTTCGTTTCGAGATTGTTTCAGACGTTATAACCATCAACTCGTAGTCGGGCGTATTTTCGCAGGATTGGCGCATGTTTGCATCATCATTCACAAAGTAATGAAAAAACTTTTCAGAAATTTGAATTTGTCGCTTGTGCTGCGGGCACTTTAGCGTAATATAGCGACCATCGAAAACGGAGACGGAAAAACAACCGCTTACCGAGGAAAAGGTACCGTTTGCGATATTAGAATTGCGCCCGGCGATAGGTGAAAGGAGAGGCAGATGCAGTTCGTAAAGATCATCACCACTGCAGACAATGCCATCCGACGCCAGCGCGCAATTTCCCGACGACGATAACAATCGTCTCTGTCTGCATGGGGCGAATTGCCTCAACAGAGTCATTTTGAGGTCGTTGGGTTTTAGCACGACATTGCTGCATGTTTCTAGGGCATGTATGTGCTGATTTTTGCTATTTAACCTGATATTGCACGGTATGTGACCTTGAAATGACTTGCAACTGACCGATGTTCTAACTAGCTATCAAGGGCGAAAGGAAACAGCCATGAGCAAGGAAAAAGTCGTTCTCGCATATTCCGGTGGTCTTGATACATCTGTATGTGTCAAGTGGCTCCAGGACGAGAAGAATCTCGATGTCGTTTGCGTTTGCGGCAATGTGGGCCAGGAGGAGACCGGCCTGGACGCCAAGAAGCAGAAGGCCCTCGACCTGGGCGTTCTCGATTGCCAGGTGCTCGACCTGCGCGACGAGTTCTCCGATGAGTTCCTGATTAAGGCCATCGCCGCAAACTCCATGTACGAGAACAAGTACCCGCTGCTCTCCGCCCTGTCTCGCCCGCTGCTTGCCAAGAAGCTTGTCGAGGTCGCCCACGAGTTTGGCGCGACCTACGTCGCCCACGGCTGCACCGGCAAGGGTAACGATCAGGTTCGTTTTGAGGCTGCCGTCAAGGCCCTCGATCCCGAGCTTAAGGTCATCGCCCCGGTTCGCGAGTGGGATCTGAAGTGCCGTCCCGACGAGGTCGCCTATGCCCACGCCCACAACGTGCCGGTTCCCGAGGGTGCCAACGATAACCCCTATTCCATTGACGACAACCTGTGGGGTCGTGCCATTGAGTGCGGTCACCTGGAGGATCCCTGGAATGAGCCGCTCGACGACGCTTGGGTTATGACCAAGAATCCCGAGGACACCCCGGACACCCCGACCTACACCGAGATTGAGTTTGAGGCCGGCAAGCCCGTCGCCGTCGACGGCAAGAAGATGAAGCTCTCTGAGATCGTCATCGCCCTCAACAAGATCTCCGGCGACAATGGCTTTGGCCGTCTCGATCTGGTCGAGGATCGCCTGGTGGGCCTTAAGAGCCGCGAGTGCTACGAGGTTCCCGGCGCCCTGACGCTCATCACCGCCCACAAGGCGCTCGAGGACATCTGCGTCGAGGGCGACCTGCTCAAGACCAAGATCAAGCTCGAGCAGGATTGGGCCACCGCCGTGTACAACGGTCAGTGGTACAGCCCGCTCAAGAACGCGCTCGATGCCTTTATGGCCGACACTCAGAAGTTCGTGACCGGCACCGTCCGTCTGAAGTTCTTTAAGGGCAACTGCCATGTTGTTGGCCGCAAGAGCCCCTTTAGCCTCTACGACTACGGTCTGGCTACCTACGACCGTGACACCACGTTTGACGAGAAGGCCAGCGCCGGCTTTATCGAGATCGATACGCTGTCGCTCAAGACGTGGGCAAAGGTCCAGGGTCCCAGCTCCGCTGCCGCCCAGGCCTAAGGCTTTCCCTTCCATTGGTATCCGCGCGGCCCATCCGCGTGATACAAAACGGGCGCACGGGGTCCCTACCTTTCGTTATGCTTGCTGACACTTCTTAACATCGGTGGCCCCTACGTTCCGCCCGCATATATGATGCCGCGACTGCGGCTGAGTCCGAGCCCCGCCGGGGTTGTCCGGCGGGGCTCCTTCTATCAATTTGGCGGCTCTGCGCCTATATATATGAGGAGTATCCATTATGTTCAATGCTATTGCGCATGCTTTGCTTGCCCTCGCGCCCGAGATCGATGCCGCAAAGGTCGAGGACGTCCCCATGAGCCTGAAGACCTGGATCGATGGTTCGCAGGGCAACATCCGGAGGGAGACGTTGGGTGCCAAGTGCATGGTGCGTCGCTTCTTTGCAAATTAGCTATATGGCCTCGCGCACGGTGGGGAATATGCAAAACTAGCGGTTGAAAAATCGCTTTAGCGATATGGCGCATTGCTTTGGTCGCTTGTTTTGGCATTTGGAGAAAGGAGACGGTTCCATGGCTCTTTGGGGCGGTCGTTTTGAGGCAGGCGTGGCCGAGGTCACGCAGGAGTTTGGCGCGTCGCTGCCGGTCGACAAACATCTCTATAAGCAGGATATCGCCGGCTCTAAGGCGCATGCCAAGATGCTGGCGGCTCAGGGCATCATCAGTGCCGAGGACGAGCATGCGATTGCCGAGGGCCTGACCGGAATCGAACAGGATATCGATGCCGGCAACTTCACCTTCGATATCAACGACGAGGACATTCATATGTCCATCGAAAGCGAGCTGACGCGTCGCATCGGCGAGGCGGGCAAGCGCCTGCATACCGGGCGTTCGCGCAACGACCAGGTTGCGACCGAT
This sequence comes from uncultured Collinsella sp., assembly GCA_902467875.1. Taxonomy (GTDB): domain Bacteria; phylum Actinomycetota; class Coriobacteriia; order Coriobacteriales; family Coriobacteriaceae; genus Collinsella. Next base: position 35,129 of record CABQWP010000014.1, read on the forward strand.
ACTCGCCTGGGCGTCAAGGCGCTGGCCAAGGAGCTCATGGGGGCCAATCTTGAGCTGCGCCATGTGCTGGTGGATGCGGCTAAGAAGTACGACAAGGTGATTCTGCCGGGCTACACGCATATGCAGCATGCTCAGCCCGTGCTGCTCTCGCATCATCTGCTGGCGTATTCCTGGATGTTCGCGCGCGACTTTACACGCCTGAAGGCCGCCTTTGATGCCGCCGACAACTGCCCGCTGGGTGCTGCCGCGCTTGCCGGTACGAGCTATCCGCTCGATCGCCAGATGACGGCTGCCGAACTTGGCTTTGCGGGCGTGATTCCCAACTCGCTCGATGCGGTTTCCGACCGTGATTTCCTGCTCGATCTGCATTACGCCGGCTCCGTCATGGCCATGCACCTGTCGCGTCTTTCCGAGGAGATCGTGCTGTGGTCGAGCTCCGAATTTGGCTTTGTCACGCTTTCAGACTCCTACTCCACCGGCTCGTCCATCATGCCGCAGAAGAAGAATCCCGACTTTGCCGAGCTTATTCGCGGCAAGAGCGGCCGTGTCTATGGCAACCTGGTGCAGCTGCTCGTGACCATGAAGGGCCTGCCGCTTGCTTATAACAAGGACTTGCAGGAGGACAAGGAGGGCGCGCTCGATACCGCTCACACGCTCATGCAGTGCCTGTCGGTTATGGCCGGTATGATCTCGACTTGGACCGTCAACGAGGATGCCATGGCGCGCGAGTGCGGCGTGGGACACCTTGCCGCCACTGATGTTGCCGATTACCTGGCTAAGCGTGGTCTGCCGTTCCGCGAGGCACATGCCGTGGTGGGCCATCTGGTCCTGATGTGCGAGAAGCGCGGCTGCAATCTTGAGGACCTGCCGTTTGAGGTGTTCCAGGAGGCGAGCCCGCTCTTTGAGCACGACATTACCGAGGCGCTCGATATCCCGTCGATTGTCGCCGCGCGCACGACCGAGGGCGGCACCGCCCCCGCCGCCGTTGCCGTGCAGCTGCAGCGTGCCGAGGCGCAGCTTGTGGCCGACGAGGGCGTGTTTGGATCGCTGACTAAGGTCGTCGAGATGGGCCACGGGGCAAAGTAAGGGTTTGGCTGAAGCGGCTTTGGCCATTTATTGATAAATCGTTTTTGCTTTTACGGGCGTCTGCTGTTGCGGGCGCCCGTATTTTGTTGCTATGGGGGAGGGGCTTGTCGAGAACTTCTGTAGGACCTTTGGGCAGGTTGTGAAGGGGGCTCGTTCACGGGCGGCAACCGACCGTCCGCTCGGTTCGATGCGGTTGATGGGCGGTCGGATGGTACTCTAATCGGACTCCGAAACAGAAGTGACACATATGGAGCGCTTTAATAAATTGCAGCGTTTCAATAAACAGCTTTTTGTTTAACTGCAGCTAAAACTCTGTTACGATGCAGTCCAGGCGGGTGCCGGAATGGGACTTGGGCACGCGCGAACCTACTTGAAAGGCTACCTTATGGCTATCGAGAAGACCTTCATCATGATTAAGCCCGACGCCGTGCGCGACCGCAAGATCGGCGAGATCGTTGCTCGTATTGAGCGCAGCGGCCTTGTCATCGAGCGCATGGAGATGACCACGCTCGAGCGCGCTACCGTCGAGGAGCACTACGCCCATCTGGCCGACAAGCCCTTCTTTGGCGGTCTCTGCGACTTTATGACGAGCGGTCCGGTCGTCAAGATGGTCGTTTCCGGTCTCTCCGCTGTTGCTAAGATGCGTACCCTTATGGGCGCTACCAACCCGCTTGATGCTGCTCCTGGCACCATCCGCGGCGACTTCGCTGTCGATGTCAACGCCAACGTGATCCACGGCTCCGACTGCTTGGAGAACGCCGAGATCGAGATCAAGCGCTTCTTTGGCTAAACCAGCTTTGACTCCTTAAAGCTGTTAGCGTGTGGCTTGGGCGCCGCGGAATTCCATCCGCGGCGCTCTTTTTATTTCAGTAGACTTTTGGTAAATGCCCACAAATCTACTAAAGAGCCCCCGTCCGGACGTTTCTTTCGGGCGGGGGCTGGCGTTAGCGTATGGCTTTGTAAGTCTTTAGGCCTCGTCGACGACCTTGAGGCCGCGCGTCTGGTCGATCTCGTTGAGGAGATTGACGCGACGCTCGTGGCGGCCGCCCTCAAACTCCGCCGCGGCGCCCCATCGCCGG
>CABQWP010000015.1 GCA_902467875.1 uncultured Collinsella sp.
CTACACCAAGCGGTGCGAGGGGGCGGGGGGGGGGGGGGGAGCCTGCTGCTCGGGCGTCGGCTCGGGCGCAGGGTTCTTTTTCTTATTTGCCATAGTTGGCCTTTCGCATAACGAATCGAACAAACGCCATTGTGTCACAACGCGGCCCCCGCGGCACGCTTGGTGCATTGGGGGCAGGTTAATCTGCACCATTTTGGTGCAAAGGGGACAGATGTGGCACTTGGGGACGTTCTTTATATGCCGGCACTTGGGGACCGTCCCTTACTGCCGGCAGAAAAGGAACGTCCCCAAGTGCCGACTCAGCCCCACCTTAGAAGTGACGGCGGATGGCGTCGACCATACCCTGGGACGTGGTCTGGCCGAGCACGTCGGCTGCGGCATCGGCGTCCATAAAGATGTTCATGAGCGCCTGCAGGGCCTCGACCTGGCCGCCCGGCTCGGCGATGCCCAGATTGATGACGATCTGCGCCGGCACCGGAGCGCCCATGCCAGCCATAGCGTTGAATGTCACGGGCGCGGCGGGCTTCACCACCGCGATATAGGGCTTGGCCACAAACCCCGGATCGGTATGCGGAATGGCAATGTTTGCCGCCGGCATGGCAAGACCCGTGGGATAGGCATCCTCGCGCGTGCGAACGGCGTCGAGCCAACCGGATGCAATGTAGCCACGTGGTGCAAGCTCGCCCTCAAGCCGCGCGAACACCTCATCCGGCGTCGCACACTCCCAATCAAAAAACACCAGCTCAGGCGTAAACAGTGCTTCGTTATCCGCCATGCGCTCACCTCTCTCATCTAGTCACCTGCGACGTTCTTGAATGACCAGTCGTTAAAGACCGTTCCCGATGACTACCCAAAACAAAAGGTGGCCACGCGCGCCTTGGCGCCAATGACCACCCTGACTACTCGGCTAAATTGTACTGTGCGCCGCTAGCCGCGAGGCGCGTCAATTGCGACCTTGCCGCTCTCCAGCACGTGGACGCGACCGTCGGCGAGCATCTGCACGACCTCGGGATACAGCACGTGCTCAATCGCGTGGATGTGCTCCTCGAGCGTATCGACGTCCCAGCCCTCCTCAACAGCCAGCGCGCGCTGGGCGATGATGGGGCCGTTGTCGTAGATCTCGTTGGCAAAATGCACGGTCACGCCAGTTACCTTGACGCCGCGCGCAAAGGCATCGTCGATCGCATGCGCGCCGGTAAAGCTCGGCAGCAGCGCGGGATGCAGATTGACCACGCGATTGGGGAATGCCGCCAGCAGCGGCGTGTGCACCATGCGCATGTAGCCGGCCATGACCACATACTCGCAACCGCGCTCGAGCAGCTCGTGCGCAATGATCTCGTCGGCGGCGATGGGGTCGGCATAGACATCCTTGGACAGCGTGAGCGTCTGGATGCCCGCGCGCTCAGCGCGCTGCAAACCCTTAGCCGAAGGACGGCTCGACACCACAAGCTCAATCGAAGCGTTGAGCTTGCCGGCGGCGATCAGGTCGATCAGCGCCTGCAGGTTGGTACCCGAACCGCTGATGAGCACACCGATCTTGAGCGGCTCGGCCGTATCGGTGCCGGTCGGACGGGTGTAGGGCACAAAGCCCAGGCTCGCGGCAGCAGTCATCTGCTCGTTAGCGCTCATCGGAGTACACGACCTTACCGGAACCCTCGACGCACTCGCCCACGCGGAACGGCTTCTCGCCCAGCGCGACCAGAGCCTCGGTCACCGCGGCCTCGTCCTCGGGGGCGACGATCAGGCACAGGCCAACGCCCATGTTGAAGGTCTTGCATGCCTCATTGGGCGCGAGCTCGGCCTGGCGCGAGACGTAGGTGATGACGGGCGGAACGTCCCAACCCATCTCGGCGCCGTTACGGGTAACCACGGCGTCAACGTCGTCGGCAAGCGCGCGGTTGAGGTTCTCGGTGATGCCGCCGCCGGTGATGTGGGCGATGGCGTGCACCGGAGCGCCACCGCGCAGCAGCTCCAGAATCGGCTTGACATAGATGCGCGTGGGGGCCAACAGGGCGTCTGCCAGCGAAGCACCGCCGAGCTCCTCGAGCGGACGGCTCAGCTCCTCCGCCTTAGCGGCGGCCTCGGGCGTGCCCGGCTTAATGCCGTCGACGCCGATGACCTTGCGCACGAGCGAGTAGCCGTTGGAGTGCACGCCGGTGGAAGGCAGGCCCAGGATCACATCGCCCGGGCGGACGTTTGCGGGGTCGAGCATCTTGGGACGGTCGACGACGCCCACGGTAAAGCCGGCAAGGTCGTAGTCGGCCGGAGCCATGACGCCGGGGTGCTCGGCCATCTCACCGCCCACGAGCGCGCAGCCCGCGAGCTTACAGCCATCGGCCACGCCCTTGATGATCTTTGCCATGTGCCCGGCCTCGATGTGACCGATGGCAACATAGTCCAGGAAGAACAGCGGCTCGGCGCCCGAAGCCAAAATGTCGTTGACGCACATAGCGACCAGGTCCTGGCCCACCGTCTCGTGACGGTCCATGATCTGGGCAAGCACGAGCTTGGTGCCCACGCCGTCGGTACCGCTAATCAGAATCGGGTCTTCCATATCCTTAAGCGCGGCGGCCGAGAATAAGCCACCAAAGCCACCGATACCGCCGATGACCTCGGGACGGTTGGTGTCCTTAACCATCTGCTTAATAGCGTCAACGGCGCGGCCGCCCTCGGCGGTATCGACGCCGGCATCCTCATACGTCACATGCTTGCTGTCGCTCATCTGAGCCTTCCTCTCCCACTACCGTGGCGCCGCGCGGGCGCCAAACGGTGCTCATAGTTGCGTTCATTTCGGCGCGCGCCATAACAACGCGCGCCGTCATATCAACAAAACAGCAGGTAAAACCTACCAAAATAAACCTGTCCCTACATGGCAGGTTTTAGGCCTCGCCGTGTTCCTCTTCCCAGCTGCGATCGTCGTATTTCTCGACCACGGCGTCGTCATCAACGTGCAGCGGCTTGTCCAGGTTGCGGGGCTTAAAGCCCTCCATGAACTTGTCGCGGCCAAAGCTCTCGGGAATCGCCACGGGGTAGCGGCCGGTAAAGCACGCATCGCAGTAACCGCCCTTGGGCATGACCTTAAGCAGGCCCTCGACCGAAAGGAAGGCCAGCGAATCGGCGCCGATATACTCGCAAATCTCGTCGACCGTCTTGTTGGCGCTGATAAGCTGCGACTGCACGTCGGTATCGATGCCGTAGAAGCACGGCCAGATGACCTCGGGCGAGTTGATGCGGATATGAATCTCCTTGGCGCCAGCGTTGCGCAGCATCTTGACGAGCTGCACCATGGTGGTGCCGCGCACGATGGAGTCGTCGATGACGACCAGGCGCTTGCCCTCGATGTTGTCGCGCAGCGGGTTGAGTTTCATACGCACGCCCATGGCGCGCAGCTCCTGCGTGGGCTCGATAAACGTACGGCCCACGTAGCGGTTCTTGATAAGACCCTCGCCAAAGGGAATACCGCTCTCGTGCGAATACCCCTCCGCGGGCGGCAGGCCGGAGTCGGGCACGCCGATGACCAGATCGGCCTCGACGGGCTCCTCGTGTGCCAGCTGGCGACCCATGTCGTAACGGCAGGCATAGACGCTCTTGCCGTTCATGATGGAGTCGGGGCGGGCAAAGTAGACCTGCTCAAAGATGCAGTTTGCGGGCTCTTCGGCTGCAGGCACGCCCTGCTCGGATACCAGACCCTCGGCGCTGATGCGCAAGATCTCGCCGGGACGGACGTCACGGACGTACTCGGCACCCACGATGTCGAGTGCGCAGGTCTCGGAAGCAACGACCCAGCCGCCGGCGCGCGTGACACGGACGGCGGAGTCGACCGTCGCGGCGCCGTCCTGCGACGGCAGCTGCGAAACGGATGCGGCATCGGCCTGGTCCAGGCCCTCGTCCACCAGCTTGCCCAGCACGAGCGGGCGAATGCCGTGCGGATCTCGGAATGCGTAGAGTGCCTGCTCGTTGATGAGCGTCATGGCGTAGCCGCCGCGCACGAGCTCCATGGTCTTGCGAATGCCCTCGCGCAGATGGCCTGTACGCTGAGTAAAGTAGCCGATAAGCTTAGTCGCGACCTCGGAATCCGAATTGGAGAGGAACGGCACGCCCAGCTCGATCAGCTGGCGGCGCAGCTCGTCGGTGTTAACCAGAGTGCCGTTGTGAGCAAGCGCGATAATGACGCTGTTGATGGTAGAAAGATGCGGCTGCGAGGCTTCCCAGCTCTTGGCACCGGCAGTGCCATAGCGCACGTGGCCCACGGCCAGCTGGCCGGAGAGCGTCGACAGGTCGGCGTTGGAGAACACGCGATCGAGCAGTCCCAGGTCTTTGCGAACCATAACCGTGCCGCCATCACCCACGGCGATTCCCGCCGATTCCTGGCCGCGATGCTGCAGCGCGCGCAGACCAAAGTACGTCAGTCGAGCCACATCGCGATCGGGTGCCCACACACCAAAAATGCCGCATTCCTCATGCAGCTGGTCGGAGTCCGGATCATACGTCGACATGGTCTTCACCTGTCCCGCGGCACGCTCGGCCGCGCGGATGGTTTCTTGAGACATGGCATCCCCTCAGAGCCTCGTTATTTGGCGTTACCTGCCCTATTATACGCACGGCAAGACAAGCACTCCCGCGCATGAACAGCGCTTTTTAAAAGCCCACCGAGCTTATAATCCGTTTTGCAGCCAAACATTTTATTGGGCAGGCGCCTCGGGGCCGACGATCCCGCATACTTCCGTTGCGACGCGTCTTGCCCGCCGTTGGGGCTTGCATTGTTGCAATTGGGACGTTCGTCCTGTCTTTTGGCAGGTCGGCGGCGTATCCTTGTACCTACAGCAAAACGAGAAAGGTTATGTATGGATCGAAACGAACTCGACCCCAGCGTCCCCAGCGCCACGGAGGTCAAGAAGATCCCCCTCATCATTAAGGTATACGCCGTCCTGTGCATCCTGTCCGGCGTGGGCACGCTCCCGTCGGTCGGCGCCTTTATGTGGCAGGTCATCACCGCGCTCATCAACGGCAACGCCGCCGCCAAGCTCGGCGATAACACGCTCGTCGCGGTCGGACTGATTGTCGCCGGCATCATGCTCTCGGCTGCCAGTGCCGTCATCTTGATCATCTTTGGCCTTGACCTCATCAAGAACCAGCGCCGCAATGCCGCCCGTCTGTCCTATATCCTTATCGCGTTTACCGTCGTCGAGCTTTTGGTTGACGTGATGCTCCAGGGCATCGGGCCCTTCTTGCTGCGCCCTGCCATCCAGCTCGGCATCCTCGTCGCACTTTCGGCCACCGTCGACCCCACGCTGCGCCAGGAGCGCGAGCTGCAGCGCCGCCTGCAGGAGATGCTCGACCGCGACGCCGCCGCCGAGGGCATGCTCGGGCGCGATGAAACCGGCGAGGGCTACATCAAGCTCAACTACTTCAACCTGTTCTGGGTATTCTTTGTCTGCTGCGTGCTCGGCCTGGTCCTGGAGGATATCTGGCATATGACCGTCAACGATCCGGGTGTCTACCAGGACCGCGCCGGTATGCTGTTTGGCCCCTTCAGCCCCATCTACGGCTTTGGTGCCGTGCTCATGACCATGGTGCTCAACCGCTTCTATAAAAAGAACCCCATCATCATTTTCCTGGTGAGCGCCCTGCTCGGCGCCAGCTTTGAGGTGTTCGTGGGCTGGTTTATGCAGACCGCGTTTGGCGTGGTCTCGTGGAGCTACTCGCACATAACGCTGTTCGGTATGCCCGACCCGCTCGTGGTCCTCACGGGCGGACGCACCTGCACGGGCTTCGCCTGTCTGTGGGGCCTGGGTGGCCTCATCTGGATCAAGCTGCTGCTGCCGAGGCTGCTCAAGCTCATCAACATGATTCCGTGGAAGAGCCGCTACTCGGCTACCGTCATCTTCACCATCATTATGCTGGTCGATGGCGTTATGACGCTGCAGTCGCTCGATTATTGGTATCAGCGCGTCAACGGCACGGAACCGGATATTCCCGTTGCGCAGTTCTACGGCAAGTACTTCGATAATGACTTTATGGAAAACCGCTTCCAGAGCATGACCATGAGCCCCAAGGATGCGACGCGCGTGTAGCGCCCACCGCGCCCAAAACGCAAAATGCCCGCCGGTATCACACGTACCGGCGGGCATTTTTATAAACGAGCCTTCTATCGACGCAAGCCTCTACGCCTCGCGCTCGACCTCACTCACGCATTCATTCTTGATGGTGCCAACGAGCGCCTGCAGCGCATCGACCACGTGCGGGCGAATGTCCCCGCCGATGAGCACGAGCATGATGTCGTCACCTACGGCAAGCTCGCCGCTTGCCAGCCACACGCGCACATAGCCGATACCCGGCATCGCGCGCGTCGCCTCGATGGCGGCCTGTACCTTGCTGGCGTCGTAGCCGAACACCATGCTGCCCACCTTGTGGCCCGGCGCCACGCCATCGGTCTCGACACCGCGCGCCTCGGCCTTGGGCGTCGCGCGCACCACACCGTTATGTGTCAGATACATACCGCACGCAGGTGCCGACGAATCGGCCTTGGCCTCGCGCAGCCAAGCATCAATCGAAGGCATCGTTTTGCCATTCTCGAGCATCATTTCTCCCTTACCGTCGTCGAGTAGCCAATTTGGAACGGGGCTTTTTTAGCTACTCTCGAACAACTTATTCCTCGACCGGCGTGAGCACCATGACGGCACGCGTGTTGCTCAGCGATAACGAACGACAGGTCACAAGCGTTACGACCTTGGTTGCCGAAGCAGCACGATCAGTGGCATCGCTCGCCACGGCAGAGGCACCGTCGAGCATCTCGGACAGGTAGTTCTTGAGCCCGTCGTCGCCCTCAAAATTGGGCGTGCGCGCCTTGGAGTACGTATCCTCAACGACCTTGGTCGCCAGCGGACGCAGCTTATACGTAGCATCCCGTGTGATGTAGTACACATATTCAATGCTATCGAACGTTGCCTGGTCAGTCGTATCCGAAATCACGTTGAACATCGACCCATCGTTCATATGGTGGCCGTAGATCGTGGTCTGCTGGTCAACCATTCCCGGCGCGGTGTCATCGCTATCCAGGAAAATGGCCCCAGATGCATTGGCCGTACCGTCGAACAGCGTGTTGAGGTATTTGGAGTTGTTGTTGGTCTGCACGACGGGATAGTTGATGTTGGTGCCGGGCGCGTAAATCCAACCCACAACCTCGGGATTCGTCTGGGCAAGTGCATCAAAGTCGATAATCGGCACGCCGCTGGCGTCCTTGTCGCTTATATATTGCTTCTCGATTTTCTGATACGAATCGCTCGCCTGCTTATAGCCAATCTGAGCATTGATAAAGATGGCAGCGGCGGCAACAATCAGACCGATGCCCACGATAATGAGCAGAATAGGAATAATGGAGCGGCGCTTTTTGCGCGGCGGTTCGGTGTAATCCGACGGCGCGGCATGCGATGAAGACCGGGGCGGCTTCTTAGCGGTGCTATAAGACGAAGGGCGATACGCAGCCGGCGTATCCTGACGGCGATGGGACGTCGGCGTTACAGAACGCGGCGCGCGCGACTGCTGAGGAGAGGATGTCCGACCCTGCTGCGCCGCATGGGCAGCACCCGGCTTCGACGGATCGGGAATCTGAGAAGCCTTGAATCGTTTTCCCTGATAGTCGGACATGGCTCTCCTTATACTGCGGCGAAACGGCGGAACGTCTAGGCGTCGGCCATCTCCTGCTTCATCTTCTCGATAACCTTGCGGTACTCGGGGTCGCATGCGCCCAGAATCTGCGTGGCGTAGATGGCGGCGTTCTTGGCGCCGTTGATGGCAACGCAGGCCACGGGCACGCCCGAAGGCATCTGCACCATCGACAGCAGCGAATCCATGCCGCCCAGGTCACTCGTCTTCATAGGCACACCGATGACCGGCAGCGGCGTAAAGGCAGCCACGACACCACCCAGGTGAGCGGCCTTGCCGGCGGCGGCGATAATCACTTTGATACCGCGATCGGCGGCAGTCGAAGCCCACTCGTGGACCTTCGCCGGCGTGCGATGTGCGCTTGCAATGACGAGCTCATAGGGCACACCGAGCTCCTCGAGCTCGGCGGTGCAGCCTTCCATAACGCCCAGATCGGACTTGGAGCCCATAATGATCCCGACAACCGGCTTCTGATCTGCCATAAACAAAGACCTCCTGTTGAGAGCGGTGACGCGGCGGATCCGCGACCCTTAACTACTGAGAGTAGTATAGCTGCTCCCGTCCCTGCGGTCTTTGTGGCGCTTCGCTGGCGGGCCAGGCTTTATCTTCACTCCGGTTGCTTCGCAAAGTCGTTCAGATAAAGCCTGGCCCGCCCGCGAAGCGCCCTGCGACCTACCGGGAATTGCCATGACGTACGTTGGCTGAAATATTAACGTGGGATACGCCGTTCGAACGAACGGCGTATCCCACACTCACTTTTTATTCAGCCCTAGTCATCGCGCAAAGCCCCTTCCACAGCACACGGTGCACCCGAGTCACCGAAGGCCGGGACGGAGGGGGCCGAGCTTCCCACTGAGCGACTCTGCTTGCAGCCGGAGCGAAGGGGGAAACTCGGCCCCCTCCGTCCCGGCCGGACAGGTCGCACTACACCGTGTACTGCGGCAGGTCCTGCAGGGCGATGACGTCCATGCCCATGTCGTTGGCGCTGCCGTGACCCTGCTGGTCCTCACGCACCGCCTCGATGGCGCTCACGTACGTGTTGGCGGCAGACATCGCCGTCACGCAGGTCACGCCGCGGCGCACTGCCTCGGTACGCAACAGATAGCCGTCGCCACGCGAACCTGGGCCGTACGGCGTGTTGACGATCACCGCAATCTTGCCATCGGCGATGAGGTCGCCGATGTTGGGGCGCTCGCCGTCATGCGGGCCGCTAATCTTCTCCACGACCTCGCACGTCACGTTGCCGCCACGCAGCACGCGCGCCGTACCCTCGGTGGAGCAGATGTCAAAGCCCAGGTAGCGCAGGATACGCGCGACCGAAAGGATGTGGCGCTTGTCGCGATCGCACACGCTAATGAACACCTTGCCGGCGCTCGGGTCGGGCAGCTTGTAGTCGATCGCCAGCTGCGTCTTGGCGTATGCCTCGGGATAGCTCTTGGCGATACCCATGACCTCGCCCGTCGACTTCATCTCGGGACCCAGGATAACGTCGGCGCCCGGGAAACGACCCCAGGGCATAACGGCTTCCTTCATGCAGAACCAATCGAGCTGACGCTCGTCGCTCGGCAGGCCCAGGCTGGCGATGGAATCGCCCGCCATGATACGCGCCGCACACTTGGCCAGCGGCACGCCGGTGGCCTTGGAGATAAACGGCACGGTGCGGCTGGCACGCGGGTTGGCCTCGATCACGTAAACGGTCTCGCCCTTGATGGCGTACTGCACGTTAACCAGGCCGCGTACGCCCAGCGCCATCGCGATGCGGCGCGTGGTCTCGCGAAGCTTTGCCTGCAGGCTCTCGCTAAAGCTGAACGGCGGGATGCAGGTCGCAGAGTCGCCGGAGTGAATACCGGCCTCCTCGATATGCTCCAGGATACCGCCGATATAGACCTCTTCGCCATCGCACAGGGCGTCGACATCGGACTCGATCGCGCCCTCCAAGAAGCGGTCCAGATACACCGGGTAGTCGGGGCTAATGCGCGCAGCCTCGGCCATGTAATCGCGCAGGTGCTCGGCATCGTAGGCGATCATCATGCCGCGGCCGCCCAGCACGTAGCTCGGACGTACCAGCAGCGGGTAGCCAATGTGCGCGGCGACGGCCTCGGCCTCCTCAAACGAGGTGGCCTGACCCGCCGGCGGGTACATGATGCCCAGCTTGTCGAGCAGGGCGGCAAAGCGCTCGCGGTCCTCGGCAAAGTCGATGGCATCGGGCTTGGTGCCCATGATGTTGACGCCACTCTCCTCGAGCATGCGCGCCAGCTTAAGCGGGGTCTGGCCGCCAAGCGTCACCACGACGCCGTCGGGGCGCTCAACATCGATAACGTCCATGACGTCCTCGTAGGTAAGCGGCTCAAAGTAAAGGCGGTCGGACGTGTCGTAGTCGGTCGAGACGGTCTCGGGATTGCAGTTGACCATGATGGTCTCAAATCCGCGGGCCGCCAGCGCATAGCTCGCATGCACACAGCAGTAGTCGAACTCGATACCCTGGCCGATACGGTTGGGGCCGGCACCCAGGATCATCGCCTTGGGCTTGTCCGCCGGCGTGGTCTCGTCGGGAGCCACGCACTTCTTGGCATCCGGACTCGTGCGGTAGATGTTCTCGTACGTCTTGTAGTGGTACTCCGTGGCGCTCGAGAACTCCGCAGCGCAGGTATCGACCGTCTTCATGCTGGGAACCACGCCAAGGCCCTTGCGATAGGCGCGCACAAAGCGCTCGTCCGAGCCGGTCAGCGCGGCGATCTCGGCGTCGCTCGTGCCGTACTGCTTGAGCAAGCGCATCGCGTCGGCGTCGATATCCTCCACACGCAGGCCGCGGATGCTTTCCTGGACCTGCACCATGTCGTTGATACGGTTGAGGTACCACGGATCGATGCCGCAGATGGCATGGATGCGGGTGATGTCCCAGCCACGGCGCAGGGCCTCGACCACAAAGAAGATGCGGTGCTCGGTCGGGGTGCCCACGGCCTGGGCGAGCTCGTCGTCGCTCAGCTTGTCGGCACCCTCCTTGCCACCGGCGCAGATACCCTGGTGACCGTCCTCCAGCGAGCGCATGGCTTTGCCGAAGGCCTCCTCAAAGGTGCGGCCAATCGCCATAATCTCGCCCACTGCCTTCATGCGCGTGGTGAGCGTGGGGTCGGTACCCTTGAACTTCTCGAAGGCAAAGCGCGGCACCTTGACAACGCAGTAGTCAATCGTGGGCTCAAAGCAGGCAGGCGTTGCCTTGGTAATGTCGTTGACGATCTCGTCGAGCGTGTAGCCCACAGCCAGGCGCGCGGCGGCCTTAGCGATGGGGAAACCCGTGGCCTTGGAGGCCAGCGCGGACGAACGGCTCACGCGCGGGTTCATCTCGATGACGATCAAGCGACCGGTCTGGGGGTTCACGGCAAACTGCACGTTGGAGCCGCCGGTCTCGACGCCAATCTTCTCCAAGATGGCGAGCGACGCGACACGCATGCGCTGATACTCAAGGTCGGAGAGCGTCTGCGCCGGCGCCACAGTGATGGAGTCGCCGGTGTGCACGCCCATGGGGTCGAGGTTCTCGATGGAGCACACGATGATGCCGTTGCCGGCGTGGTCACGCATAACCTCCATCTCGTACTCTTTCCAACCCTCGATGGACTCCTCGACCAGCACCTCGTGGGCGGGCGAGAGTTCCAGGCCCTGGCTCACGATGGAGACGAGCTCCTCGTGGGTGTGAGCGATGCCGCCGCCGGCGCCGCCGAGGGTAAAGCTCGGACGCAGTACGCAAGGATATCCCACGCGCTCGGCGATGGCCTCGGCGTCTGCCACGCTGTAGGCATAGCCCGAGCGCGCGACCTCCAGGCCGATCTCGGCCATGGCCTCGTTAAAGAGCTTGCGGTCCTCGCCGCGCTCGATAGCGGCCAGGTCGCAGCCGATCATCTCGACGCCGTACTTGTCGAGCGTGCCGTCCTTTGCCAGTTCGACGGCGGCGTTCAGACCGGTCTGGCCGCCCAGCGTGGGCAGCAGCGCGTCCGGGCGCTCTTTCTTGATTACGCGCTCGATAAATTCGGCAGTGATGGGCTCGACATAGGTGCGGTCGGCCAAGCCCGGGTCGGTCATGATGGTCGCCGGGTTGGAGTTGACCAGGATGACCTCAAAGCCATCCTCCTTGAGCACCTTGCAGGCCTGGGCGCCGGAGTAGTCGAACTCACAGGCCTGGCCGATGACGATGGGGCCCGAACCAATGACGAGGATACGCTTGATGTCAGTACGTTTCGGCATGTTAGTTCTCCTCGGTCTCAGCGGTCTCGGACTCAGCAAAGTTCCAGCCGGCAAGGCGGTCCTTCGCGGGATCGATGTCCAGGTAGTTCTCCTCGCCGTCCATGAGTCGCGTAAAGGCAGTAAAGAGATAGTGGGCATCGGTGGGGCCAGGCGAAGCCTCGGGGTGGTACTGGACCGAGAAGCACGGGGCGTCGAGCAGCTGGATGCCCTCGGCGGTGCCGTCGTTGAGGTTCACATGCGTCAGGCGAATGCGACCAAAGCGCTCGTTCATCACGACCGGCGCGATTCCGCGGCGCACCCAGGCGCGCAGATCTCCATCGGCCGCATGCTCGGTCTCGCCGCCCGAAAGCTCGGGGACAAGCTTGCCCAGACTGGGGAACAGCAGGCCAAAGCCGTGGTTTTGCGCGGTGATCTCCACGCGGCGGCTCACCAGGTTCATGACCGGCTGGTTGCCACCGCGGTGACCGAACTTAAGCTTTTCCATCTGGGCGCCGCAGGCCAGGCTGATCATCTGGTGACCAAGACAAATACCAAAGACCGGCACCTTGCCGATCAGCTGCTGCACCTGCTCGTAGGTCTCCACCACGGCGTCGGGGTCGCCGGGGCCATTGGACAAAAAGACACCGTCGGGATTCATGTCGAGCACCTGCTGGGCGGGCGTATCCCACGGCACGACGGTAAGGTCGCAGCCGGCGCGGACCAGCCCCTCCAGAATACCGCGCTTCACACCGCAGTCGTAGGCGACCACCTTGTGACGGGCAGGAGCGGCAGCCGCAAGTGCAAAGTCATGCGTGGCAGGCAGGTCGACGGCGGCAAAGGCGTGGGGCTCAGGGCAGCTCACGGTCTTGACCAGGTTCTCGCCTACCAGCGTGGGCGCTGCGGCCAGACGCTCGGCAAGCTCGTCGACGTCGAAGATCTCGGTCGAGATAATGCCCATCTTGGAACCATTATCGCGCAGATGGCGCACCAGGGCGCGGGTGTCGACACCCTCGATAGCGACGATGCCGTGAGCGCGCAGGTACTCCGGCACGCTGACGGCCGAGCGCCAGTTAGAAGGCGTGGCGCACATGTCGCGAACGATCATGCCGCGCATAGCCGGAGCGCTCGCAGGGCGCACGGCGTCGCCGGGGAAGGCCGACTGGACGTCGGTCTCGTCGATACCGTAATTGCCGATCTGCGGATAGGTCATGGTTACGATTTGGCCGGCATAACTCGGGTCGGTCATGACCTCAAAGTAGCCCTCGAGCGAGGTGTTGAAGCAGACTTCGCCGGTCGCGGTGCCCTCGGCGCCGCATGCACGTCCATAAAAAATGGTCCCATCCTCAAGATACAGGATGCAGGGACCACAGGTGCCCTTGCTGGTTTTGGCCAGCATACGCTGGCAAAGCTCGCTGGGCGCGAAGGTGCGGGCGGCAGCGCCCGCGGTATGGTTGTTCGCCATAGTTCTCCTTCCCGGTCTCACAGGACCGGCTTAAAGGTGTGTAGTTAGGCCTCGCGGTATTGTAACCGTAAGCATGCCTCATGGCGTTAATTTCATCGAAATGTTTACGAAATGATAATTATGACTTTCTATGCATAATGATTTTTCTAGGACGAGGATTAAAAATCATCCCGCGGGGCTTGTGGCTCACGCGGGATGATGACGTCTTACTTTTTCTTATCCTGCTCCAGCAGTTTGGACGGTGTGCGATCGGGCTTGCCGCCGCGGAAAATCTCGCGGCCATGCAGACGATGCTCCAGGTCACGTTCGGCCTTTTCCTCGTCAATCTTGGTCTGGCTCACCACCGGGTCCTCAATCAACGACGACACCGAGTTCACCTGCTTCTGAATGCGCTCGGCGATGGTGTCATCCATACTCACGATGCGCATCTTCCAGTCGATACTCGTGGCGTTGGATGAGCTCTTGGTCCACACGAACGTCAAAATGGCGCTCTGGTGGCCGCGCGCGGGGAACATGCCAAAGAAGGAATCGTGCTGAATGTTGCTATTCTCGTCGATATAGGCGTGAACGTTATACACCACGCGGTCGATCTTATCGTTGAGCAACGCGTTGGTCGCAAGCGCCGCGGCCTGAATCTGCCCGTTGGACAGCAGCTCGAGCTCGTTGGCAGACGATGTGTCCAACACCGTCACCTCGACCGTGCCCGTGCGTTCATCGGCTTCATCGACGGTAAAATCGAGCGGGAACTGCGTAAAGCCATTGCCCCACTCAAGGCCGCCCTTCAGCGCGGTCGAAACGGTATCGACCGAAACGCTCTCGGACAGGTTGGCGGTGTTCAGGCGACGCATCACGCCGTAGCCAATCTGCATGCCCACGATCAGCACCAAAATACCGATGACCACGGCCATCGCGGTCTTCGTAATGGTATGGCTCACCTGCGAGCCCGAAGGATCGTCCTCGGACAGCGGGTCGATATGTTTTGCCTGGCTCGCGCGGTCCTCGCTGCGCAGCTGCGCTAGCGCCGCTTTGTCACCGCGCTTGACGGCGGCCTCTTTCTCGCGCATGCGCTCGGTACGCTTTTTGGCGAGCGTAGGATCCAAGACGCCGGATGCATCGATTTCGGAGAATAACTCCGTCACTTCTTCCGGAGTCAAAGGGTTCTTGTCAGCCATAAACTTCCTGTCATATCAATCAGTCGAGCTCGTGCGCACGCGCACCTTCGAACTGCATTCGATAGTAACGGGCATAGGTGCCGCCACGGGCGAGAAGCTCCTCGTGCGTGCCACGCTCCACAACGCGACCATGCTCAACGGTCGCAATCTCATCGGCATGCTTAATGGTCGAAAGACGGTGGGCGATGATAATCGTGGTGCGGCCGCGTGCCAGCTCTTCGAGCGACTCCTGCACCGCCTCCTCGCTCTCGTTATCCAAAGCACTCGTCGCCTCGTCTAAAATCAGGATCTTGGGATTCTTGAGAAACACGCGCGCGATGGCAACACGCTGCTTCTGTCCGCCCGAAAGACGGCTGCCGCGCTCGCCCACGACCGTGTCATAGCCCTGTGGAAGCGACTCGATAAAGGCATCGATGTTGGCGCGACGGGCGGCCTCGGCGATCTCTTCCGCCGTAGCGCCCGGCTTGCCGTAGGCGATGTTCTCGCCAATCGTACCGTCAAACAGATAGACATCCTGCTGCACCAGGCCGATGGCGCGGCGCAGGCTCTGCTGCGTCACATCGCGCACGTCCTGACCGTCGATGCTAATGGATCCGGCAGCCACGTCATAAAAGCGCGGCAGCAGCGAACAGGTCGTGGACTTGCCGCCGCCCGAGGGTCCAACCAGCGCGATGGTCTGGCCGGGCTTGATGGACAGATTCATATGGTCGATAACAGGGCGTCCGTCGGCGCCGCCCTCGCCCAACTCAACATCCTCGTAGCTAAAGCACACGTCGTGATACTCCACGGCGCCGGCGGTCACCCGCAGATCCGTGGCGCCCGGCTTGTCCTGGATATCCGGGGCAGTCGAGAGTACCTCGTCCATACGCTTAAAGCCGGCGATGGCCTTCTGATACGTTTCGGCCGAATTGACGAGCGTCTCGAGCGGCGTGCAGAACAGCGAAATATAGAGTGCAAAGGTCGCCATATCGACCGCCTGCAGCTGTCCCTGGGCGACCAGCCAGCCGCCCAGCAGCACCACGATCACATAGAGCACACCCGAGAGCAGGCCATACGTCGCGGTATAGACGCCCATGGCGTGATACATGTTCTCCTTGGACGAAAGATAGCGATTGTTGGAGGCGCGGAACTTGAAGCGTTCGGTCTCCTCATTGGCAAAGCTCTTGACCACGCGCATGCCCGCCAGCGAATCCTGCAGCTGCGCATTGATGCCGCTGATCTTTTTGCGGTTGTCGCTAAAAACCTCGCGCATGCGCATGTTCTGCCAAAACATGACGACCGCAAACGCCGCCGTCACCACGGCCATGGCGAGCGCGAGCACCGGGGCGATGGTAAAGAGGATCACAAACGAGCCGATAATCTCGATGCCGCAGATGATGATCCACTCGGGCACGTGGTGCGCCGCCTCGCAGATATCGAACAGGTCGTTGACCACGCGGCTCATCATGTCGCCCGAGCTGTTGCGGTCGAAGTACGCAAAGCTAAAGCGCTCGTACTGGTCAAACAGGTCCTCGCGCATCTTGGACTCCATGCGCGCACCCATCACGTGACCCCAGTAGCTCACAAAGTAGCGGCAGGCGCAGCGAACGGCATACATCAGCACCAGCCCCACCGCGATCATACCGAGCGCCTGCATAATGGCAGCCTGGCCCTGGGTAAACAGTCCACCGGTCAAATTGCGCAGGATAATGGGGAACGCCAGGTCAATGGCGGCAAGCACCAGAGCACAAACAGTATCAGCAACAAAAAGCCCCATCTGGGGCTTGTAATACGAAAGAAACCTCTTAAACATGCAGTCCTCGAAGAGAAATAAATAGCGTGATAAATCCGGTTGAGCCGGTCGGGCTGAAAACAAAGCGTCCCAACAAACATAACGCCGATGTTCTAGCAACGTCAGCGAAAACGTCCCTAAGCGAGCAAGGTGCCTTGAAAGAGGAGCGACGCGTACTTCGGTACGCGAGCGACGATTGAAAGGCAGATTGCCGCTTAGGGGCGTTTGCAGCGTCGACTCGTTACGCGGTTTGGTAAAACCGCGTAACCTAGAGCTCCGTGCCCCCAAGGCGGTGCGCGATGCTGTCGCAGGCCAAGGCGCCTACGACGGTCTTGGCGTCTTCGATCTTGCCGTCGAGCACGGCGTCAATCAGCTCGTGCAGCGGCACCAGGTCCACGTTGACAAACTCGTCATCATCGGGGTTGGGCGCATCAAACTCGAGCTTGGTAGCCAAGTAGATGTGGATGATCTCATCGCAAAAACCGCAGGACGTGACAATCGACGTCAAAAAGCGAATGCGACCGGCCCTAAAGCCCGTCTCCTCATGCAGTTCGCGCTTGGCGCAATCGAGCGGGTCCTCGCCTGGATCGAGCTTGCCGGCGGGAATCTCGACCGTCACGCGGTCGATGGCGGTGCGGTACTGACGCACCAGTACGATCTTGCCGCTCTCGGTAAGCGCCACAACGGCCGCCGCGCCCGGATGGCGAACGATATCGCGGGCGCTGCGGTGACCGTTGGGCAGCTCAACTTCAAGACGGTGGACGTCAAGGATCTTGCCCTTCCAGGCGCACTCCTCCGAAAGAATCTTCTCGTGCAGCTCGGCATCGTGCGGGTCGTCGTCGCCCAGCACCAGCGCCGGCTCGTCAGCGACCTCGCCACCAGGCTCGCCCTCGGCGTGCCCATACATGCGGCTGTCCTCTTCGACGATCTGCGCGTCCACGAGCTCTTCGTTCTTCTCGTCCATCCGTCTCATTCCTCTCGGATTTTAGGCATCCCAGGCGTCGCGGCCGCGCAGCGCGCGCAGGCCGATGTCGTGACGCAGGGTCTTGCCCTCAAAATCAATCTTCTCGCAGGCCTCGTAGGCAAGGTTGCGGGCGTTCTCAAACGTATCGCCCAGCGCGGTCACGGCAAGCACACGGCCGCCGTTGGTCACGAGCCGGCCGTCCACCACGGCGGTGCCGGCATGGTACACGGTCACGTTCTCCATGGCCTCGGCGTCGGCGATGCCGGTGATGACTTTGCCCTTCTCGTAGCTGCCGGGATAGCCCGCGCTCGTCAGAACAACAGCCACGGCCCACTCGTCACGCCAGTCGAGCTCAATCTGATCAAGCTCGCAGTTGGCGCAGGCGAGCATAACCTCGACCAGGTCGTTCTTGAGGCGCGGCAGCACGACCTGCGTCTCGGGGTCGCCAAAGCGGGCGTTGAACTCCAGCACCTTGGGGCCGGCGGGGGTGAGCATAAAGCCGCCATACAGGCAGCCGCGGTAGTCGATGCCCTCGGCAGCGAGCTCGGCCACGGTCTGCTCCATGACCGCCACCATCGTGGCGTGCTCCTCGTCAGTCACGATGGGCACCGGGCTGTAAACGCCCATGCCACCGGTGTTGGGACCCTTGTCGCCCTCGAGCGCACGCTTGTGGTCCTGCGAAGTGGCCATGGGGCGCACGGTCTTGCCGTCGGTAAAGGCCAGCAGCGAGCACTCAGGACCAACGAGCATCTCCTCGATGACCACGGTATTGCCGGCATCGCCAAAGGTGCCGCCAAAACACTCGCGCACGGCCTCTTCGGCCTGCTCGAGCTCAGTCGCCACGATAACGCCCTTGCCTGCGGCCAGGCCGTCAGCCTTGACGACCAGCGGAGCGCCCTGCTCACGCACATAGGCAAGAGCCGAAGCCTCGTCGGTAAACGAGCCGTAGGCTGCCGTCGGGATACCGGCACGCTCCATGAGCTGCTTGGAGAACAGCTTGGAGCCCTCCATCTGGGCGCCCTCGGCACCCGGGCCAAAGCAGGGAATACCCGCCGCGCGCACGGCGTCGGCCACGCCCGCCACGAGCGGAGCCTCGGGGCCAATCACCACGAGTCCGCATCCGTGGCTCTGCGCAAACGCCGCCACGGCCGCAGGATCGCAGTCGTCGAGAACAACGTTCTCGCCGCAGCTCGCAGTGCCGCCGTTACCCGGCGCGATGTAGAGCTTGCCGGCGCGCGGTGATGCTGCGAGCTTAGCTGCCAAAGCATGCTCGCGGCCGCCGCTGCCCAACAACAGGATGTCGATGGTTTGAGTGTCCGCCTTCAAGGGTGCCTCCTCTATGGATGAACGGCCCGCTCCGCGCGAGCCCTTTGCAAGCAAATATACCCCTCGGCCGCCCGTCCGGGCTGCAAAGGGGTATATCGCAATAACCAAATAGTCCCGATTACTTCCAGAATCGGTTGATGATCTGCTCGCGACCAGCGCCAACGCCAATGAACGTCACGCGGGTGCGTGCCAGATCCTCGATAAACGCCACGTAGTCCTGAGCCTCCTGCGGCAGCTCCTCAAAGCTGCGGCAGCCGGTGATATCGCACTTCCAACCAGGAAGCTCCTCGTAGATGGGCTTGGCGTGCTCAAAGCGAACCTGATGCTCGGGCACGCTGGTATAGCGCTCGCCATCGACGTCGTAGGCCACGCACACCTTGATGGTGTCGAAAGCCGAAAGCACGTCGAGCTTGGTCATGGCGATATCGGTGAGGCCGTTGACGCGCGAGGCGTAGTTGGCGATAGGGCCGTCAAACCAGCCGCAACGACGACGGCGACCGGTGGTCACGCCGTACTCATAGCCCTCCTCGGTCAGCGTGTGGCCAGCCTCGGACTCATAGGAAAGCTCGGTGGGCATGGGGCCCGAACCGACGCGGGTGATATAGGCCTTCATGACGCCCAGCACGCGGTCGACGTTCTTCATGCCCACGCCGGAGCCGGTGATGGCGCCGCCGGCGGTGCAGTTGGAAGACGTCACGTACGGATAGGTGCCGTGGTCGATGTCGAGCAGCGTCGCCTGGGCGCCCTCAAACAGCAGGTTCTTGCCCTCATCGATCATGTTGTTGAGCAGCAGACTCGTCTCGGTGATGTAGGGACGCAGGCGCTCGGCCATCGGCAGGTACTCGTCGCAAATCTGGTCCACGGTGTAGGTGGGCAGGTGGTAGATGAGCTCCAGCTCGGGATTCACGCGGGCAAGAGCGGTCTCCAGCTTGTCGCGGAACAGCGCCTCGTCCAGCATGTCCTGCATGCGCAGGCCGATGCGGGCCATCTTGTCCTGGTAGCACGGACCGATGCCGCGCTTGGTGGTACCAATGTTCTTCTTGCCGAGCTTCTGCTCAAAAGCACCATCCAGATCGATGTGGTACGGCATGATGATGTGCGCGTTGCCACTGATCTTGAGGTTCTTGGTGGTGATACCGTCGGCCTCGAACATGTCGATCTCCTCAAGGACAACCTTGGGGTTGACGACGCAGCCGTTACCGATCACCGACATATGGTCGGAATACATGATGCCGGAGGGCACCTGGTGCAGGCCGTACTTCTTGCCGTTGACGACGATGGTGTGACCGGCGTTGTTGCCGCCCGAGTAGCGCACGACGGCATCGAAGTCGCCGGCGACCAGGTCGCAAATCTTACCCTTGCCCTCATCGCCCCACTGGGCACCGACCAAAACGGTTGACGGCATGTTTACTCCTTACATTCATGGACTGTCTACGCGCCACGCCGGCACGCAGAAGCACAAAACATTCCCAGTATACCCGTGCAACGGGTGCCTGTCCTACTCCTCGGCATGTGCCCCATCAAGCTCATAGAACTTGGTGGATGCCGGCAGGAACATCAGGTCGACGTCGCCGATCGGGCCCGAACGGTTCTTGGCCACGACGATACGCGTAACGCCCTCGTCGGGTCGATCGTCGCGCGAGGCTTCGGCCTCGTCGGCGGAGCGGTCCAAGAACATAACGATATCGGCGTCCTGCTCGATAGAGCCCGATTCACGAAGGTCGGAAAGCTGTGGGCGCTTGCCGGTACGGGATTCGACCTGACGCGAGAGCTGCGACAGCGCGATGAGCGGGATCTTGAGCTCCTTGGCCATGATCTTCAGACCACGCGACATCTCCGAAACCTCGACGGTACGGCTCTCGGAGCGGCGTCCCGGCGGAGGACTCACCAGCTGCAGGTAGTCCAGGATGATGATTGCCTTCTCCTTGTTATGGAGCATACGGCGGCTCTTGGCGCGAATCTCGGTCACTGTGGTGCCGGGCGTATCGTCAATCAGAATATCGAGCTTGGACAAGGTCTGCGTAGCCTCGTTGATATTGGCCCACTGTTCGGGGCTAATGCGGCCCATGCGGAAGTCACTGATCGAGATCATGGCGTAGGCGCAAATCAGACGCTGGGCAATTTCTTTGCCCGACATCTCCAGCGAGAAGAAGCCGACGGTATAACCAGCAGCGGCAGCGTTAAGTGCCAGGTTCAGAGCGAACGACGTCTTACCTACAGCAGGACGGGCGCCGATGATGATAAGCTGGCCCTCGCGGAAGCCCATGAGCATACGGTCGAGTGACGGAAAGCCCGTGGGCACGCCCGCAGCCTGGCCACCGGCCTGGCACACTTCCTCGGCCTCGTTATAGGCCTCGACCATAAACTCGGTCAGCGTCTTGTAGCTCGACTTGACCTCGCGCGCCGTAACCTTGAGCAGCTTGCTCTCGGCTAGCTCCACGACCTCTTTGGTGTCGGTGGGGGCGTTATATGCCAGCGCGTTGATCTCGTTGGTGGCGCCGATCAGCTCACGCAGCATCGAATCGCGGCGAACGATGGCGGCATGGTGCTGCCAGTTGACGAGCGACAGGGTCTGACCCATCAACTCCAAAATGTACGCTTCGCCGCCCACGGCATCGAGCTTGTTGATGCTTCGCAGGTAATCGATTAGCGAGATGGAGTCGATGGGGATGCGGCTGTTGTACATATCGACCATCGCGGTATAGATGGTCTTATGAATGGGCCGGTAGAAGTCATCGGGCTGCAGCTCGACCTGGGCCTCTTCGACCACCTCGGGCGATAGCAGCATAGCGGCCAGTACATTGGCCTCTGCATCTTGGTTTTGGGGAAGACCCAACTTTGAGCCGCGGTCCTCGACCGTCAGCCCGGTCTCCCTATCGTCATATGCCATGAGCATCCTCATTCATATCGCTTGCGAGCATCCATAATATCAGCCACGGTCCCAAAACGCGCCGCGCGCCGCCAATCATCACCGAACTAAACGGATAAACGGTCCTGTATATAGGACTTTGACGCAACGTTCACCATGACACTCACTCAGCGCAAAAAAAACAAAAGGGCGCCCTGGTTTCCCAGAGCGCCCTTCTTAGAACAAGATTGTTGCGTTGCAGCAAATGCTACTCGGCAGCAGCCTCAGTCTCGACCTCGGCGGTCTCGGCCTCGGCGGCCTCAGCGGCCTCCTCGACCTCAGCCTCGGCAGCGAGCTCCTCGGCGGTAACGCCGACGAGAACGACAACCTCGGCCTTGATCTCGCGGTACAGCGAGATGGCAACGGTGTGGGCACCGGCAACCTTGATGGGCTTACCGAGCTCGACGCGCTTGCGGTCGATGTCCATACCGAGCTGAGCCTTGATGGCGTCAGCGATCATAGCGGCGGTAACGGAGCCAAAGAGGATGCCCTCGTCGCCGACCTTGACGTCAACGGTGACCGTCTTGCCCTCGAAGGCAGCCTTGGTCTCGTTGGCGGTAGCCAGACGGACGGCCTCGCGCTTGGCGATGTTGTTGCGACGCTCGTCAAGCTGCTTGAGGTTGCCCTTGGTGGCGGCAACAGCGAGCTTCTTGGGGAACAGGAAGTTCTCAGCGTAACCCTGAGCGACCTCTACGACGTCACCCTCGCCGCCCTTGCCCTTGATCTCATCGAGAAGAATAACCTTCATGATGCGTCTCCCTTCTTAGCCGCGGTCGCGGTTGCCACGAGAGGAAACCACGGGGACGGTGTACGGCAGGAGAGCCATCTCGCGGGCGCGCTTGATGGCGTTGGCGATGTCATGCTGATGCTGCGTGCAAGCGCCAGTGACGCGACGGGGCTTGATCTTGCCACGGTCGGTCATGTACTTACGGAGAAGCTGAGTGTCCTTATAGTCAATGAACTCAGTGTTCTCCTTGCAGAACTGGCAGTACTTACGACGCGGCTGACGTGCAGAAAAATCATTAGCCATGTCAAAATACCTTTCATTTGGCAACTTCGGCGAACCGAAGCCGCCTCTCACTCAAAAATAGGTGAACAACCCCTAGAACGGGATGTCCTCATCGTAGACGTCGACCGCGGGCGGCGTAGCCACCGGTGCGGCAGGACGTGCTGCGGGCGCGGGAGCTGCGGGGGCGTAACCGCCCTGATCGTAGCCACCCTGGCCACCACGGGAGCTCATAAACTCGATCTCATCGACGATGACCTCAAGTTTGCTCCGGCGCTGGCCGTCGCGCTCCCAAGAGCTGTAGCGCAGCTTGCCCTCGATCGCGACCTTGTTTCCCTTTGCCAGGAAACGGCTCACGGCCTCGGCGCGGGTGCCGAACATGGTGCAGTCGACAAAGTTGGGATAGTCCTCCCACTCGCCAGTCTGCGCGTTGCGGCGACGATCGTTCACGGCGACGCCAAAGGACAGAACCTGGGTTCCGCCGGCGGTGGCGCGCAGCTCGGGATCGCGGGTGAGGTTACCGGTGATGTTCACTCGATTGATGCTCATAACTCACTACTTCCTCTTGGGGCACAAGCCCAGTCCAAAACGACAGTCTTACTCCTGGTCGTCGCGACGGACGATCATGTGGCGGACCACAGCGTCGGTGATGCGCAGGACGCGATCAAGCTCGGCGATCTGGGTAGGATCTGCGTGGAAGTTGATGAGGGTGTAGTCACCATCGGTGAGGTCGTTGATCTCGTAGGCGAGCTTGCGCTTGCCCCACTCGTCAACGGAGTCGACCTTGCCAGCGCCCTCAGCGATCGTGGTATCGATACGCTTCATAACAGCGAGACGAGTCTCGGGGTCGAGCGACGGGTCAACAAAGAACAGCAGTTCATAAGCCTTCATATTGTCACCTCCTCTGGGCAAATGTGGCTTCAGGTCGTGAAGGTGCGCCTGAAGCAGGAAAAGACTTGGTAATAATATCTTTCAACCTCCTAGGCTGCAAGAATATGCAGCTACAACCTCATGACCTCCACATATGCCCATACTCGCACGACGTTTCATGCGCATTCCAACCAAATGCTGACCAAAAGCTTGACGGATCTGTGGACAAGATACGGTGCCGTGAGGACAAGCTGAGCCAAGTCGCAGGTCAACGGGCGCATGGTTGTGGTCACAAAATGCATACCAGTGGCCCACAGCACCACCCAAAGATTTTTAAATTCATTGCCAAATCGCTTATAAATACCCCTTTTGAACAATTGAGTTGATCAACCACGCTGGTCGGAAGCCGTTTTTTGGCACCTCAAACCCACTGCAACGCCAAGCGCGGCAAAGCGTTTTAAAAAATGCCAACTTTTCTGTTTGCACTTTGCGATTCCTCGTGTATACTGACTTTCGCATTTAACGGAGAGTTGTCCGAGTGGCCGAAGGAGCACGATTGGAAATCGTGTAGGCGTCAAAAGCGTCTCCAGGGTTCAAATCCCTGACTCTCCGCCAGTTAATTCCAAAGCAGGCCTTCGAGCCTGCTTTGTTTTTACCCCACGCGGAGGGGTGGCAGAGTGGTTGAATGCGGCGGTCTCGAAAACCGTTTGGCCTGTATAAGGTCACGAGGGTTCGAATCCCTCCTCCTCCGCCATTTAGATTGAGAAAGCTCCCGAGAATGGAAGCTTTTTTCTTTTGAGTCCCTTACAAGCAAATACGGCGGAGGAGGAGGGATTCGAACCCGCCAGGGCGCGAAGCGTAAAGAAAACGCGCCCGTGGCGCGTTTTTAGCGCAGCGCGGTCGGCGTAAGCCGACCGGATAAATTTTGAGCGCTGCTCAAAATTTAGACATCCCTCCTATTCAGCCACGCCCCCATCGCGTTCAGCATCAACCCAGATCCCCAAACATGGTACCTACGCCCCCACCCAGTCCCGACCGTTTACCGAGCAATAGGGTCGCCACGCCCGCCAACCATGTACTATGTACGGGCATTGTCTAAACCCACGATCCAAAGGACCCCATCTTGCCCGTCGTCGCTGCCATAACCATTACTTCACATGCCTCGGATGCCATGGTCGCTATTCCTTTTTGGCTCGAGATGTTCGCTGTTGTCGCTGCATCGATCTCGGGTGTGCTGGTTGCGCGCGAGCACAAGCTCGACCTGGTGGGCGCGGTCGCGCTCGCGGTGGTCTGCGGTCTGGGCGGCGGTCTCTTGCGCGACATGACGTTGCAGGTGGGCAACGTCTACATCCTCAACCAGCCGATGGCACTCCCGCTTTCCATTGCCACGGCAGCCATCATCTACATATTCCCGGCAATCGTCGATAAACCCGAGAAACTCATCCCATTGCTCGACATCATCTCGGTCGGCATCTACGCCGCCACTGGAGCGGACAAAGCACTGGTTTATGGCTTTGCGCCGGCGGTGTGCATCATGATGGGCTTTTTCACCGCGGTGGGCGGCGGCATGTTGCGCGACGGCTTTATGGGCGTGGTTCCGGGCATTTTCCAACGTACTAACTTTTATGCCATCGCCGCCATCGCCGGATCGACAAGCTATGTGTGTCTCGTTATGAGCGGCATCATGAGCAATGTCGCCGCGCTGGTCGCATGCGTTGTCGTGACCATGGGTCTGCGCTGGCTCTCGCTGCGCTTTGACATCAAAAGCCCCACCGAAGAAGACATCGCACGCTTTTTGCACCGCAAAAAGTAGGTAGCGCGGCACGACCTTTCGAAATGCAACCGAGAGGTTCTTTTAGAGCGCTCGCACGTTGGGTACCCTGTTAGATACATGCCGAGTATCTAACGAAGGATTCACTATGCCCTGCAATCAATTCCCGTCGACCCAGCGCCGTAAAGCGTGGGGCCGCATCACCATCCTGTTTGCGCTCATCGCGCTGGCGCTCACCGTGCTTCCCACGGCGTCGTTCGCCGGCATGGACACCGCAGGAAACGTACTTGTGACCGACAATGACGTCGATCCATCTGGCGTCGAGGGTGACCTGTACTGGGCCGGCCAGGCCCTCAACTTGGACGATGCGTCCATTGAGCGCGATATCATTGCCGCGGGCGATACCCTCTCGATCCGCGGCTGCACGGTGGGCGGCGCCGTCCGTCTGGCAGCACGCACTATCGATATCGCCAAGACCACGGTTGATGGCAGCGTCACGGTGGTCGGTCAGCACGTTGTGCTCAACACCGACAGCTCTGCCAACTGTTTTTACGCGATAGGCGAGACGGTTGCCCTGCGCGGCTCTACCAAGTCGGCAGCGCTTGCGGGCGATACGGTGACCATCGATGGCACCGTCGAGGGCGATGTCGAGGTTTGGGCCGACAAGCTCGTCCTGGGCAAGAGCGCCCACATCACCGGCACCGTGAACGCACACGTCTCCGAGGACCCCGAGCGTGCCGCAGGAGCCGAGGTCGGCGCGCTCAAGATCGACCGCACCGAGAACGAGGATACTTCCACCGTTAACGATGTCATCGGCGGTATCGTCGCCGCGGCACTCTCGACCTGCTTTGTCGCTCTGCTGCTCGAGCTCGTCTTTCCGCGCGCGACCGCCAGCGCCGCCGGCATGCTCCACCAGCGCCCCATGCCCCTGTGGGTGAGCGGTCTTCTGAGCACGATTGCTATCGCCCCCGCCGTCCTACTGCTGATTATCTCTATCGCTGGTCTGTCGCTTGCCGGAGCCCTCTTGTGCGGCGTTATCGGCATCGCGTTGGTGTCGAGTGCCTTTGCGGGGTGCGCGATTGCCCGCATGGTCGGACACAGCCAGAACCGCTACGCCATGGCAGCCGTTGGTGGCGTAATCGCAGGCGCCCTCACGGGGCTTCCCCTCGTAGGCGGCTTCATCAGCGGCGTGGCCTTCGTCTTTATGCTCGGCTATATCATCCAGATCATCTGGCGCAACGCCCGCCTCAAGCCGCAGCAGCCGGCTAACACGCCAGGACTCCCCACCGCTTAGCCGCCAACCACCACAAAGGTGCCAGGTTGCTTTGCACCAACAAACGAAGCGGGGCACCCGATCGCATCGACCGGGTGCCCCGCTTTTCTTGGAGGGTTCTCTAGTAACTTTTTCAAAACCAATGATCATCAGGTCGGTAGGCCTGCACGTCACCCGCTACGGAGGCAGTACGCCACTGAGCAGGAGGGCAATTATTTTTCACGGCGACCTCCTCCTCGCTTGATGACGAGCGCGACAACAATAGCCGCCACTCCGATGGCAGCCAAGCCCATCACCAGCACCAACGTTCTATCTCCCGTCGAGGGCATAAAGCCTCGACTCGCTTCTTTGCTTGGGGTGTTGAGCACCGACAACTCAATCGAACCCATCCCAGCATCGGCAGTATCAACCCGCAGAGGGCTTTCGGCCGATACGGTCACCTTGGGCTTCGCGGCCGCCACCTGTTTAGCGTCCAGGCCCTCGGCCGTAACCGTCACCGTACGTTTGCCCTCAAAGGCGGTGTAGCCCTTGGGTGCCGCGATTTCCTCGACGGTGTAGACGTCCGCGTCCACACCGTTCAATTCCACATGGCCATCTGCGCCGGTGGTGACGTAGGCGTCGGCATCCGTCGACCACGAGCCGTCAGTCGTTAGGATGCGACCGCGGTCGTCGATGATGCGCAGTTTGGCGCCCGCGAGCGGCTTATCGTCCGAGCTTGAGCGCTTGATCAGACTGAGTCCCCAGGTGTAGGCGCACGCGTCATCGCTCGGCGTGCGGGTGAATCCGGCGTCGCCGGACTGATCGGCGAGGGGAGAGCGCGGGTAACGCAGGTAGACCTCGTTGGGGTTGCCCTTGGTAGCTCCTTGATTGCAGTTGGCCCCCAACGGCGCATTGTAGACAGCGACCACGCGGGCGCCCGCGATGAAGGCGTCGGCCCCGCCGAGCGCGGCGACCAGGTCGCCGGTGCGCACGGTGAAGGCATTGCCCTCGATCGAGACCTTGCACTGTGAAGTAATGTCTGTCCACCCTTTAGCCGGCGTCGAGCTGGCGTTGCCGCCCTCACATGCGACGGCGTCGAAGCCGCCGTCCGCGCCCGCCGCCACGTACACGCGCATGCTCGCGGCGACCTTGGAGAGGTCGAGTCCCACGCCCATGGCGTCGACGAACTGCACCGTATAGGTGTCGTAGGCAGCAAGGCCCGCCGGGACCGTGGCAGAGAGGCGCCAGTACAGGTCGTCGGCGACCGTGGCGTCGGCGGCCTTCTGCCAGGCGGCGATGCTGTCCTCCAGCACGTGCTTGGACACCTTGGGCGTCGCCGCCTTGGGCTTGACGGTGACGGCGCTGCCGCCCACCAGGGCCATGATCGGCGCGGTGCCGGCCTCGCCCTGGGCGATGGCGTCGTCGTCGGCAACGATGAGCCAGTAGCCACAGGGCAGCTCGGCCGCCGTGCCCGCGTTAAGGGCCACAGAAGTTGCGTCGGCATTGCAAATCGCACGGGCGAGCTTTGCCGTCAGTGCGGTCGTCATATGCCCGTCGGCATTCATCCATTCAGCAGCCTCTTGCGCCGTCGATGCCGAGCTATCGAGCCCCGCATCATGAAGCACCGGAAGAACGGCTTGACGAACCACGCCATTCGCCCACGTTACGTCAGTTGCAATTTTCTGGCCAGCATCGTCATCGTCGACAACGGTCGCCGAAAAGAGTTGGTACGCGTCGTAACGCGTCGCGACTGTACCGTCCACCGTAATGGCTCCGGTATCGGCAGCACGGGCCGCCCCAGGAGCAATCGCGAAAGACAGAATAGCGACCATGATTATCGTCGCGACAGCCAACAAGCTGCGGCTAAGCCTACTCATGGCGATCACCTCGATCCAGATCGCGATGGCGACGAGCATGCATCCACGTCGCGGCGAAGCACAGCAACGAAGCGCCAGCAAGATATGTCATAGTCAAGCCAGCCCCGCCCGCCTCAGGAAGCGTGGTCGAGTACTTGTTGGTAAAGGTCGGTGGGGTCGTGGTAAAGGTCGGCGGGGTCATGGGGTCGGCGGGGGCGTAAGTGACCTTGGTATCGAGCTGCTTCTTACCGTTAGTCACCTCAACTTTGACGTTGTACACAGCCCCATCGTAGGTGATGTGGTCCTTGACGCCATTCACAGCGTCCTTGGGAACGACCTCGGAGATGGTGTAAGTGTAGGTACCGGCTTTGTTGCACTCAACGCTAAAGGAAATGCTACCGTCGGCACCGTTCGTTACAGTCTTGAGCACCCTACCCTTGTCATCCTTAAGTTCAAACGAGAACTGCCCCGCCTTGAATGTTCCACCTTCGAGCACCTTCTGCGCCTTGATATCCACAGAGCCCATTAGGCGATTGTCGTAGATCCAGATCTCGTCCTTTTTGTCATCGCCGATGATTTCGGAGTCTTTGACGATGCTCTTCGCTTTATTGAGCTCAGTTTGATACTTCTCATCGTCAGCATTGCCCTTAAGCATGATCCACGTGGGCGCCGCCGCGTCATAGCCGTCAGGCGCTTTCGTCTCCACGAGCTGGTAGAGCACGCAATTTACCATCGCCTTGTCTTCTGCGCCAAACGAGATTTTGCCGTTGGCGTCGGTGGGGGCGGTTTCAAACTCAGTCCTTGCATTCTCGATACCCACCGTTGCAACCTGGTCCATATTCACGCTGTAGAGCGTAAACCTCGCATGCTCGAGCGTCGCACCGACCTGCTGGGCGTCGTACTTGGTCATCGTGATGCCGTAGCCGTTGCCACCTGCGCTGGCGGACGCATTTTGAATCTTCCATTTTTGCTCGTCGATCGCCGAGCCCTCCGTCACCCCCGTAAGCTCGGCGGTGTTGGAAAGGGACACCTCTTCGCCGGGGTTTCCGGTCGGGATAACCTCGTACTCGACCTTGAGGTATTTCTTGTCGGGCACATTAAGCGTCAACTTCGTGCGTACGCCAGTTTTGTCTGAGACCTGCTCCATCTTCGACGAATAGTCCTTCTGAGACAGCGCAACCCAGCCACCGTTCACGCGCTCATAGACCTTAAGCGTCGACGGCACCAGCGTGCACTTGGCATCCATGGTATCGACGAGCTCAAGGAAGTCGGTGCCATTTTTAAGGGCAACGGCAGACTCGTTAACAAAAATGGTGTATTTGATGCAGTTGCTATTGGCAACCTGCTCGCCAGACTTTTTGATGACGTTGTTCTTAATGGTGACGTCACCTTTACCGGAATCGAACTTTTTAACTCCTGACCCCGCGCTGGCCTTGTTGGTGAACTTCACCTCGTTTGTGGAGGTATCGAGCTCACCGCGCTTGACCGCCGTCTTGTACGTGAGCTTTGCGTAGCCGGCATAGTCGCCGAGATCTGTCGTAGGGATGGAGAAGGTGACCGTGTTGCCGTTGCTGCTAACGTTGTCGGCGGCGAGCTTCTGATCCGTAACGACCTCCTTGGCCTCGCCTCCGCGCCCAAGCCCCGCATGTAGATCGTAGGGGTTCTGCACGATCGTGTACTTTGCGGAACCCGCGACATAGCTCATCCCGTCCGGAATGGTATCGATGATGTTCAGCGGCACGCGGCCGAGCTTTCCAGCTCCATAACAATCTCCTGCCGCGGTCTTCTGGCGATTCGCGTACACCGTCCAGTCGACGACCCAGGCTCCCTTCTCGTTCGAGCCGTCAACGGCACTCCAGTCGAAGTCCTCGTTCCAAGTTACCTTCGCCTCAGCTTTCGGCTTCTCGACCGCGGGCGTCGTTTCCTTGTTGACGACATACATTGGGCTATCGGTGTAGTACGGCCAACCACCATTCTGCCCCGGCACCGTAACAGATGCGAAGTTCGAGTACCAGCCCGGCAGCGCATCAGAAGTGGTGGTGTACGTGATGTCGGCGTAATCCTCGTTCGCGAGAGCCGCCTTCACCTTGTCGTTAATGTTTATGTCGAGGTTGAAGTTTCTTTTGTGCCCATCCTTCTGTACGACGTTATTTCCATCTTTCAACTCATTTGTCGTCAGCTTCCAGTCGTCGCCTCGAACTAGCTCAGTTTTGCCAATCTTGATCTTTATTGAGTTGACATCAACACCGATATCTTGTTTCCACGCCGATTGAAACGTATCCTTCACCGTCACCTTATCAAGGTTGGCCGCATTGACAATAGCTTTCAGCGCCACGCGCGTCTTCCACTTCGCCTCGCCAGTTGTTGCAGCGTTCTCTCGACCCACGAGTTCCTTGGTGATCGGTGTGTCCACCAACTGCGGCGTAAACTCACCTTTACCAGTGCCGGAAACGGAACCATCGTGCTCGATCGTTGCGCTGTTGCGCACGGTGTCGTACGAACCCGTTTCATTCATCTTGGTGTGATAAACAATGCGATAGGTGATGTACTTATCCTCAAGGTTGTCCGAGAACTTGTAGGTAAAGGATTTCTTAGACTGATCGAGCTCACCGGTGGCAAGAACAGTCGACCCAGAGCTGCCTTTATAAACCGTATAGTTCCCCGCATACGTCTGCTTATCGTCCAGCGTGTCGGTGAACACATAACCGCTCATGTCGGCCTTGAGCTCGCCTTGGTTGAGTGTGACCGTCCACGTGATGTCGGACGGCGTACTATTGCGGTCGCTAGACTTGCCAATCATGTCGTAACGAAAGGGCTGGGGGCAAACGTAACCGTGCCGTTCTGGCGATCGTTGGTACCGCCCCACCCCCACGACGCCGTGTTCTTGGATGCTTCCTGCTTGTCGATAAATTCACCGTTGCTCGCAGAAACGCCGCTTTTCAGCACCGTTTCATACGTAATCTTATGGTCTCCCTGGGAAAGGTTGCCCAAGCTGTCGAGGAGCGCGGTCTGGCCGTCGATCTTCGGCTGTGGATTGAGCTTCTCTCCGTCGAGCATAAAGCTGTCGTTCACAAATTCAAAGTTCTCGCCCAGCGTATCGGTTAACTTGACGTTCGTGGCATATGACTCGACGGTGAGTTTAACGGTCCAGGTAACCTTGGCCACGCCGTCTGCTCCCTGGGAGAAGGTCCCCGACTTCCCTCCCGTTACTTTGCCGTCCTTGGTAGGAATCTCGACCGCTCCCGCACCAGGGAACACGACAGATGCGTTGCCACCAGAACCGATACCCTTGTTTTTAAGCTGGAACGAGAAGTTTGCCGTAACATAAATGTTCGCAGGGTTTTTTTCGAGCCATGCCTTGTCGAACGTAAAGAAGGCCTTGTTGTCTTCGATCTTCCATGTACCGGCTTTTACAGCGTCAGCACCAGGCCCATCCATAAAATCGCCGCCATCATTGTTGCCGACGTCAATGGTGTCAGGGAATTTGTAAACGGCAACATTGTTCCCAGATGCAGGCGCCTCACCAGTCTTGAATTTTGCCGAGAAAGCCCCGTAAAGGGTTGATACAGAGGTCACGGCACCTTCTAGCTTCTGAGTGCGATTCTCATCGGCATACAGCCCAACCGTAACGTCCGCCGTCTTCTCATCAATCACAATCGGCGTCGGCGTCGTCGCATCCTCGGCGCGCACGGGGGCTGCGCCGTGAAAAACTGCAGCGGTAAGGCTAATCAAAATGAAGACCAGGGCCGCCATACCCAGCGACCGCGAGCGGTGTGCGTTCATAGTTGTCCCTTAATTCCTACAACACGGTGTGGAATACGGCGAATCGTCGGATCGAACACAAGCCCCAACATCTACGAGAACCTACCTAGCGCATTGCAAGAACCCATTGGGGGCAACTTCTAAGACGGTTCGTCTATGCCACATGCATAAAATACAATATAGATACCAGTCATGTAAACCGCAGGTAAAGAGGTATTTTAATTTAATACCAGTTGATATTTAACTGTTAACGGTTTTGTATCAAAGCGGTTATATCCTATGGAATTATGTATATGTTTAAACAACTTAACTTTGATCGGCAAGCCGACGGGGGGTAACCGCCCCCGCTGTGGTGCAGACGAACCTGTCCCCCTTGCACAAGAAAGGGCGCCGACCATTGCGGTCGACGCCCTTTCTTGTTAGACGCTATAAAGCCCAGCGCTTATTTGTTGACCTGGCCAGCGCGGACGGCAGCCTTCTTGCGGTCGGTGGCGTTGAGCAGACGCTTGCGCAGGCGGATGTTCTTGGGAGTGATCTCGACCAACTCATCGTCGGCGATGTACTCCAGCGCCTCCTCCAGCGAGAAGGTGCGGGGCGGCACCAGCTGGACGGAGATATCGGAGGTCGAGGAACGCTGGTTGCCCAGGTTCTTGGTACGGGCGATGTTGACGACCATGTCGCCAGCCTTGCTGCGCTCGCCCACGATCATGCCCTCATAGCACTCGGTGCCCGGCTCAACAAACAGCTGGCCGCGCTCCTGCAGCGTACCTAGAGCGTAGGCAACGGCCTTCTCGGTGGTCATGGAGATCATGGCGCCGTTCTGACGGTTACCGATCTCACCAGCGTAAGGACCATACTCCAGGAAGGTGTGGTAGAACACGCCCTCGCCGTGGGTGACGTTCATGATGCGGTTCTTAAGACCCATGATGCCGCGGGTCGGAATCTTAAACTCGAGGTGCGTCACGATGCCCGAGGTATCCATGCTCGTCATGATGCCGCCGGAGGTACCGAAGACCTCAACGACCTTGCCTGAGTACTCGTCCGGGCACTCGACTACGGCCTGCTCGACAGGCTCCATCTTGTTGCCGTTCTCGTCCTTCTTAAACAGAACGCGGGGACGGCCGACCTGGAACTCAAAGCCCTCGCGGCGCATGGACTCCATCAGGACGGACAGGTGCAGGATGCCGCGTCCCGAGACCTCGACGCCGCTCTTGTCCTCGAGCTCCTCGATCTTCATGGTCACGTTGTTCTCGGCCTCGTTGAACAGGCGCTCCTTGAGCTGACGGGCACCCACGATGTCGCCGTCGCGGCCGACGAGCGGGGAGGTCGAAGCCTCAAAGACGATGGACAGGGTCGGCGGGTCGATCTCGATGGGCTCGAGCTCGACGGGGTTCTCGGGATCGGTGTAGACATCGCCGATATCGGTGCGGTCGATGCCCACGACGGCAGCGATGTCGCCAGCGCCGACTTCCTGGCACTCGGTACGGCCCAGGTAGTCGAAGGTAAAGAGCTGCTTGACGGTAGCGGTGGCGCTGGAGCCGTCGTTCTTCACAACCAGGATCTGGTCGCCCTGGTGGATGGCGCCGGAGTACACGCGACCGATGCCGATACGGCCAACGAAGTTGGAGTGGTCGATGGTCACGCACTGCATGGCCAGCGGGGCGTTCTCGTCAACCTCGGGCGCGGGCATGTCGTCGATAATCATATCGAGCAGCGGATACATGTCCATGTTGCCGTCGTTAGGATCAAGGCGGGCAAAGCCATTCATGGCGCTGGCGTAGACCACGTGCTCCATGGCGAACTCAAGCTGGTCGTCGGTGGCGCCTAGGTCGGCCATAAGGTCGAGGCAGTCGTTGTAGGCCTTCTCGGGGTTAGCGCCCGGACGGTCGATCTTGTTGATGACGATCATGATCTTAAGGCCGGTGTCGATAGCGTGACGCAGCACGAAGCGGGTCTGGGGCATGGGGCCCTCAAAAGCGTCGACCAGCAGCAGGGCGCCGTCGGCCATACGCAGCACGCGCTCGACCTCGCCGCCGAAGTCGGCGTGGCCCGGGGTGTCGATGACGTTGATCTTGACGTCCTTGTACTCGATAGAGATGTTCTTGGCGAGAATCGTAATGCCGCGCTCGCGCTCCTGGTCGTTGGAATCCAGGACGCGGTCCTCGACCTGCTGGTTGGCACGGAAGGCGTCCGTGGCACGCAGGAGCTTGTCGACCATCGTCGTCTTGCCGTGGTCGACGTGGGCGATGATGGCGATGTTCCTCAGATTGTCTACGCGCATGTAGTTCCCCTATCTTCTATCCATATACAAACGGCACGCGTATGCGGCCCGCCCAGCGATACAACGCTCAGCGGGAATATTGAGCCTTTTACCGAAAACTCGTTTATTTTAGCGATTTTAGATGAGAGGGGTTTCCTCACCTGCAGGTTCAGGGTCGCTCCACATAAAACCATCGCCGGCGCCCATGCCCTCATACAGCACATATGCCGAAAAACCACTCTCGAGCGTGGTTTCGAAGAAGCTCACGAGCAGAGCATCGTGATAGCCGCCGTCAATCTCGACGCAGCCGGTGTAGCCGATGGCATAGCGGGCGATACGGCCCAGGCCCTCGTCCTTAAGACCCATCTTGTGCTCGGAAATAAAGTTGGTGGCCGCCTCCAGGCACGCCTCTTCGCCGTCCTCGTCGAGCGCCGCCAGATATCGGTTGGAAGCAGCGTCCTCAATCGCCACAACTACGCCCGGATTCTCGCCGGCGGCAAGGTCGTCCAAGAACGCACCAATCAGGTCACACACCATGGCGTCGAGCTCGGCGGAGACGTTACCGGCGTCCTGCATATCCTGTGCCATCTTTAGACCTTCCCATCGAGTCTGGCGTCATTACAGTTCTTGTGCCTCGGCGCCGATCTTAGCGGCAGCGTCGCGGGTGCGCATCATATCCATCGCGCGCTTGTCGAGCACCTTGATTTGACTGGTCAGCATGACCGCATCGACCACACCCCAGATCACGAGGCCCGTAGAGATCGAAAACCCAAGCGCACCAACTGTACCACGAAGGCGCGAGCAGATTGCCGCGACAAGGGCGGAGACGACAACCATCTTGATAAACGAGCCGCGGCGTTCGCGAAGCGTGCGGGCCTGCGTCACATAGGCAATGCGAGCCGCCTCAGAAGCCTCCGAGCGCATCTGGGCCTCGCGCGCAATGGCCGCCGCCTCAGCCGACATACCGCCGGCCATCAGCGAACGCTCCGCAGCCTGGCCGCCCCACATTTAGAAGTCATCGGGGGAGAGCGTATGGACGAACTCGTCGAACTTCTCGAACTCCCGCTCGTCGTCAACTTCCTCGGCATGGGCAGAAACGGTACCCAGGCGATTCATGATGTCGTCCTCCACAAACATGGGGGCATTGCTGCGCACGGCAAGGGCAATGGCATCACTGGGACGCGCATCGATCTTATGCTCGTTGCCATCGGCCAACACGACAACCGTCGCGTAAAACACGGGCGGCTCGGCGCGAACGATTTCGATGCGTTCGAGTTTGGCACCCAGGGCGCCAACAGTATCGAGCAACAGGTCATGGGTAATCGGGCGCTCGGCGCGGCCGCTATCGATGCCGCGGCTGATGGCAGCGGCTTCAAACGAACCAGTTTGAATGGAAAGGGAACGCAGTGGCGCGGGCGAGTCCGATTTGCTGCAGCGCTCGCGAAGCACGATAAGCGATGGCACGGGACCGGCGGCCATGACGATGGTCTCTATGTCGACACGAACCATGGAACACCTCCGGTACGTAGCGGTTAACACGCGGCAGCTCCACCGCATTGAATAGCTATACTACCCAATCTTTCGCACAGCACACAAAACCAAAATGAGATTTATCGCAGACAAGAAAAAAGCCCCGAGGCAACGCCCCAGGGCTCTTCACAGTTTTGATGGTGGACCTGACAAGATTCGAACTTGTGACCTCCCGGTTATCAGCCGGACGCTCTAACCAACTGAGCTACAGGTCCATCATGGTGGAGGTTAGGGGGATCGAACCCCTGACCTCAGGCTTGCAAAGCCCGCGCTCTCCCAGCTGAGCTAAACCCCCACGGAGACAGTAATAAACACCCCAGCGGCGACTCGGCTCTCGCTGGGGTGTTTATTGCGAAAGAAAGTGGTGGACCTGACAAGATTCGAACTTGTGACCTCCCGGTTATCAGCCGGACGCTCTAACCAACTGAGCTACAGGTCCATCGCGCAAGGGATATATTAGACGAGTCGTTACGCGCGCGTCAACAACTTTTTTGAAAATCTTTGGAGGGGTTCGCCCCGGCCGCCCGGCGGCATATGAAGTCGCCTGCTCGGACAGTCCTGACTCGCACGGAGAGCACATTAAGTGCTCTCCGG
>CABQWP010000016.1 GCA_902467875.1 uncultured Collinsella sp.
AGGTGTGGAGCATGGTCGCGGGGGCGGTTGGGCTCGATGGCATCGGCCACAAAGACCACCATATCGAGCGGCGTCATGTCGCAGGCACCCACGGTGTGACGGTCGACAGCCTGGAAAACGGCCGGCGACAACTCGGGGAAAAGCTGCGGAAGCTCATAGGCGGCAACTGGGCCGTGTAAAAGCGGCGTCGCGGCAGACGGAGAGCCGGCAATCTTAATGCCGTAATGCAGAGCGCGCGTGACCAGCTCGTCGTCGGAGAGCACTTTGTCCCAGTCATGGATCAGGCCAGCGGCAGCGGCATCAAAGCGGTCGACACCGTATACCTCGGCTAGGTGCAGCGCAGTCTCAGCAACACCCAGCGAATGCACATAGCGCTTGCGCTTATCCTTCATGCGAACATCGAGCAGCTCTTGAATGCGCTTGAGCAGCGCGCGCTCATCGCCCTCAAACTGATCCTCTACCGACAACGTAGACCCCCATCACTCAAAATCTTCTTGGCCCAAATCGGCATATAGCCTGCGTTTGCGAATGTAGCCGAGCACAGACTCGCTCGTAAGATAGCGCACGCTCATGCCGCGGGCAACTCGCTTACGAATGTTCGTCGAGCTAATCGCCAGCGCAGGAATCTGAATATAGCGCACGTCGAACGGCAGCCTCGATTCCTTAATCCGCGCCCGGGCCGTATCGATATCAAAGCCGGGACGTGTCGCAGCAATAAAGGTTGCCAGTTCGGCAATCTCACCAGCATTGTGCCAGGTCACAATATCGATAATCGCGTCAGCGCCCGTAATAAAGTAGAGCTTCACCTGTGGCGGGTAAAAGTCGCGAAGGGCATGAAGCGTATCGGCCGTATAGGTCACGCCCGGACGATCGATCTCGAAACGGCTCGCCAAAAAAGCCGGATTCGCAGCGGTGGCGAGGACCGTCATGGCATAACGGTCCTCGGCGGGCGTCACCGGTTTGTCGAGCTTAAAGGCGGGAGAGCCGGCCGGCATAAAGAGCACGGCGTCCAAGTCGAGCGACTCGCGCGCCTGCTCGGCGGTAACCAAGTGCCCGTAATGAATCGGGTCGAAGGTGCCACCCATAATGCCAAGCCGAAACTCCTGCCCATCCTTGATAGGCAGCTCAGGCAGGCCAATTTCACCGCGCAGCGACATGACTTACTCGCCCTCCGGGGTCTCGACATCGTCCGCGACTTCTGCCGCATCGACAACCTCGACGCCATCGCCCGCAATATCGGCTACGTCAATAACCTCAACGCCTTCGTCCTCGAGCTCCTCCTCGTACTCCGAGAAGTCCTCGGCGCCCTCAAAGTCAAAGGCGCGCTGGCAAATGCGGACCTCGTCGCCCGCACGGCAGCCGGCCTTCTCGAGCGCGTCGTCAACGCCCATGCGCGCAAACTTATGCTGCAGGTAGATGACGGCTTCCTCGTTTTCCCAGTCGGTCTGGATGACCATACGCTCGATGGCGCGACCGACCACGCGGAAGGCATGGGGCTCTTCCTGAACAATGCGGAAACGCTTCTCACGCTGCAGGCGACGGCGCTCCCACTCATCGTCGCGCAGGTCAACCGGCTCATCGGAGACAGCCAACTCGGCGCGCAGCTTGGCCACCTGCTCGCCCACGGCAAGCATCAGCGTGTTGAGGCCGGCGCCCGTCACAGCAGACACGGCAAAGAACATATGTCCATCGTCGAGCGCAGCGCGTTTGAGGTCGGCGATCTTGTCAGCCGTGCCCGGCGCATCGCACTTGT
Organism: uncultured Collinsella sp.; assembly: GCA_902467875.1. Lineage (GTDB taxonomy): Bacteria > Actinomycetota > Coriobacteriia > Coriobacteriales > Coriobacteriaceae > Collinsella. The sequence goes on from CABQWP010000016.1 coordinate 1,754, forward strand.
TAGCGACGACGATCTGCGGGCGCTCCGAAAGCTCGGCGCCATACTGCTCGAGCTCGCGGTTGATGATGCGATAGTCCTCAACCGGATCGCGATCCTCAAAACCGCCCGTCATATCGACGACATGCATGATGAGTGCCGTGCGCTCGATGTGGCGCAGGAACTGATGGCCCAGACCCTTGCCCTCGCTCGCACCCTCGATAAGACCGGGGACGTCGGCAACGACATAGGAGTACTCGCCGGCACGCACCATACCCAGGTTGGGTACGAGCGTGGTAAACGGATAGTCGGCGATCTTGGGTCGGGCGGCACTCATGCGCGCGATAAGCGAGGATTTGCCCACCGAGGGGAAGCCCACGAGCGCGGCATCGGCCATGAGCTTCATCTCGAGCTCAATCCAGTGCTCCTCAGCCGGCTCGCCCAATTGGGCGAACGCGGGAGCACGGCGCACCGACGTAACAAAGTGCGTATTGCCCAGACCACCGGCGCCACCAGGGGCCACGACAACGCGCTCGCCATCATGCACCAAGTCGGCAATCTCGAACATCGGGGTCTGCGTCTCGGGATCGAGCTCGCGTACCACGGTGCCCATGGGAACCTTAAGGATCAGGTCCTCGCCGCTCTTGCCATTGCGGCGGGCGCCCTGACCGTGCGTTCCGCGCTCGGCACGAAAGTGATGCTTAAAGCGGTAATCGATCAGTGAAGACAGCTGAGCATCGGCCTGGATGACGACATTGCCGCCACGACCGCCGTCGCCGCCATCGGGGCCACCCTTGGGGACAAAGGCCTCGCGCCTAAACGACATGCATCCGGCACCGCCGTCGCCGCCGCACACGTTAATGCGGCTGATATCGGTGAACTGTGACAACAGAATCGCCTCCTACAAAAAAGAGGGAGACCCTTGAATCCTAAAACTCAAGTGCCTCCCACATATGTGCTCTATGAAGGGTGAATTACGCGTTCGCGAGCGGGCGTACGCTGACCCTGTGCTTGATACCCTTGTGGAACTCAACGGTACCGTCGACCAGCGCGAACAGCGTGTCGTCCTTGCCACGGCCAACGTTCTCACCCGGGTGGATGTGCGTGCCGTGCTGACGGACGAGAATCGTGCCCGTGGTTACCGTCTGGCCGGCGAAGCGCTTCGTGCCAAGGCGCTGACCGCGGGAGTCACGGCCATTACGGGAGGAACCGAGTCCTTTTTTGTGTGCCATTGTGTATACCTACTCTTTCGTTACGAGTGTAATCTACTCGGCGACGGGAGCCTCGGCAACAGCCTCGGCCTCTGCCTTGACAGCCTTCTTGGCGCGGGACGTAGCCTGGACCTTCACGATCTTCAGCTTGGTGAGCTGCTGACGGTGACCCTTCAGACGACGATAGCGCTTACGCTTGTGGAACTTGAAGACCAGCTGCTTCTCGCCCTTGAACTGCTCAACGATCTGAGCGGTAACCTTGGCCTTGGCCAGCTTGTCGGGATCGGTGACGATCTTCTTACCATCGTTGAGGAAGATGACCGGCAGGGTGACCTTGTCGCCCTCATTGCCCTCGATCTTCTCGACGGTGATGACATCGTCGGTGGCGACCTTGTACTGCTTGCCGCCCGTGTTAACGATTGCGTACATGTTTACTTGCCCTTCATGCATCAGTTAGTGCAACAGCCGAATATAGTAGCAGGCGATAATACCCCCGTCAACGAGTATGTGGAGCAAATCCACAAGTTCGCACAGGTATGGGGCTGACGAGTCGGCCCTCGTCGTCCTCGCATGCTTGATTCTGACGCTCGACATCGTAGGAGCAGATGGTCACGAGGTCTTGCATACCGGTGGAAACAATAGGTGCATCCACGCCCGGGGTCAAGCCCTGCAACAAAACATCAGCAGCGGAAAGCAAAATTTCCGGACGCATGGAGCCCTCGTTGTCGGCATGGGTGTCGAGCATGAGCACCAAATGGTCCGGGCGCTCCCCCGCCGTGAGCTCATAATCCACGAGCGTGTGATCCAAATCCAAGCGCTTGCTCTTTTTGCCGCGCGCGTAGTCGATGCCATGGTCCGCGCGCAGCGTGTCGATCGCACGACGCACCTCGTCGGCGCTTACGGGCGCCTCGGGATCCAAGTGAAGGTCGATGCGATACGACAGGCGCGTGAGCTGCGCCGTCAATGCCGGCGTGCGCACGTCGATGTACGCCGCCTCGATGGGTGCCAGATCGGCCGGAGACGCAGCAGCCAAGCGCCCAAACGCCTCGTCGAGCGTCACGAACTCGGTCATAAACAGGTCATACCACTCGCAGGTCGACGACGTACCCACCGGTAGCGCCGAAGAGAAGCCCACGCGCATGTGCGGAGAGAAACCCTGCGTGACGGCATAGGGAAGCCCCGCACGGCGCACGATACGCTCAATGGTATGGATTACTTCGAGATGGCCCAGGTACTTAAGGCGATCGCGCTTGCCATAGCGAACACGAAGCCTAAAGAGCGAGGGGTTGTCGGTCAGGCGCTCACTCATGCGCGATCACCCATCAATACATTCTTGGCGTGGAGCGTGGGGCAGATACCGCAGCCGGTACACGACGTGCGGGTGCAGTCGGGAGTCGTGACACCCTCGAGCGAGCGACGGTACTCGCGCTCGAGGAAGCCGCGCGTGCAGCCGGGGCTCACATGCTCCCACGGCAGACGCCAGTCCAACTCGTAGGGCAGGTGCACAAGCTCATTGAGGTCGATGCCGTTTTTCGCAGCAGCCTCCTTCCAGTTATCGAGCGAGAAATGCTCTACCCAGGCGTCAAAGCGAGAGCCCGCGCGCCAAGCATCGATGATGACGGGCGTCATGTCACGACCGGCGCGGGACAGTGCGGCCTCAATGAGCGAGGTCTCGGCATCGTGGTAATGCACGCGGACGGCACGGTTGCGAACGCTCGTGACAAGCAGCTTCTGGCGACGCTTGACGTCGTCGTAGTCGAGCTGCGGGCACCACTGGAACGGCGTGGCAGCCTTGGGGATAAAGACCGAAACCGAGATGGACACCGAGATCGAGCCGCGACGAGCCTTGGGCACCACGGAACGACCGAGCTCCAGCACGTGATCGGCCAGATTGGCGATGGCCACGATATCCTCGTCGCGCTCGCCGGGAAGGCCCATCATAAAGTAGAGCTTCATGCGGTTCCAGCCGGCCTCGAAGGCTGCCTTGGCCGCACGGTCCAGGTCCTCCTCGGTCACGTTTTTGTTAATGATGTCGCGCATGCGCTGGCTGCCGGCCTCGGGCGCGAACGTCAGGCCGCCCTTCTTTTCGCCGGCGACCGATTCGGCCATATCCACGCCAAACGAATCCAGACGCTGCGACGGAATAGACACGCGAATACCCGTATCCTCCAGGCGATGGTTGAGCCTGCCGAGCACGTCGCGAATGCAGGAGTGGTCGGTCGTGGAGAGCGAGGTCAGCGACACCTCGTCATAGCCGGTCTTTTCCAGACCCTGAATCACCGACGAGACGATCTGGTCGGCCGAGCGCTCGCGCACCGGGCGATACGTCATGCCGGCCTGGCAAAAACGACAGCCGCGGGCGCAGCCGCGCAGGATCTCGATAGACAGGCGGTCGTGGACCAGCTGCGCATAGGGCACGCACGACTGCGACAGCGGATTCGTGGCGCCGAAATCCTCGACGACGCGCTTGTAGACCACGGTCGGCGCATCCTTGCCCTCACGCGGCACGGTGTAGCCATGGGGCGAGCAGGGCTCGTCGTGACGAACCTCATAGAGCGACGGCACGTAGTTGCCGGCAATGGATGCGAGCTGCTCAACAATCTGCGCGCGCGGGACTCCTTCGTCACGCAGGCGGCGATGCAGCTGGCAGGTCTCGAGCAGCGATTCCTCGCCCTCGCCGATGAGGATAACATCGAAGAAGGCCGCGTACGGCTCGGGGTTGTACACCGAGGGGCCGCCGGCGATGATAATGGGGTCGTCTTCACCTCGGTCGGCCGCTAACAGCGGAATGCCAGCGAGGTCGAGTGCCTCGAGGAAGTTCGTCACCGCCATCTCGTGCGGCACATGCAGACCGACGATATCAAACGAAGCGACCGGCGCTGCACCCTCGAGCGAGAGCAGCGGAATGCCTGCCTCGCGCATAGCGTCGCCCATATCGGGCCACGGCACATAGCCGCGCTCGCAGGAGATGCCCTCGGCCTGGTTAAGGATGTTGTAGAGGATGGCGATGCCCTGGTTGGGCAGACCGACCTCGTACACATCCGGATAGATCAGGCAGCAACGGTAGTCGGCATCGGCCTTGGAAAGCGTGCCCCACTCGTGATCGATATAGCGGCTCGGCTTCTCGACCTTGGCGAGCAACGGCTCAATTAAATGAAAACAGTCTTGGTATGCAACGCGCAACGGAAAACCCCTAAGCAGCGAGATCGGATGCGTCTTGGTAGGACGCCATAGGACGGGTAGCGCCCGCGACCGTGGTCACCAGATCGCGAACGCGGGAGAACGTGGCAGTGACCGCCTCGTTGGCACGGCTGTAGTCGACATCGCGCTCGTAGAGCGAAACAAGCGCACGGCCCATGCCGTAGGTGCCCGCGGCAGCAGTGAGCGCCTTGACGGCAAACCCAATATGCGGCGTCTGTTTGACGAGCGCGCGGGTGACCGCGCGGATCACAAGACCGCCGGCAAGCACGCCCGCGACCTCGTAGCCGCGCTCGGGCTTAATGCCGCGTCCAAAGACGGCAGCGAGCTCAAAGAGCATGCCCACCTGCGCCAGCGCCATAACGGGATAATCGGCGCCTGGCAAAAACACCAGTGCACCGGTCGCCATATTGGTGAGCGCGCACGAGGTGATGATACGATTGGCCGCCGCGATGCGCATGAAGGCAAAGTTCGCCGCAAAAGCCGTTTCCTTGTCGGTGCGGTCGAGAATCCAGCGGGCAAGCGTCTCGAGCAGATACGTCTTATCGGTTGCCGCTACCACGCCGAGCATGGGCGTGGACTCCTCGATAAACGGCACCTCCACAGCAGACTCGGCAAGCACGCACACGGGCGCGCCGGCGATCACGAGCTCCTGCACGGCACTCTCCAAGCGGTCGGAACCACACGAGAGCACCAGCACCACATCGGTATCGGTCTTTGGAGCAATTCGCTCCTCCCCCAGACGCTCGACGCGCACAATGCCCGAGGTCGTCTGCGGCACAAAGGCGTCACGCACCGTCTCGGCCAGAAAGCGCGAGGCGGACGAATCCAGATAGACCGAGACGCGCACCGGCGTATCGGAATCCTTCTTAACGGACGCGCCCATCTTAAAAGCGCGGTTCAGCTTATCTACGGGAATTTTCATAGCAAACCCCTCCAGCGGTTACGCGGCGCCCGAACGATGCCGCCATATGGATTGTACGATACCCACCGTCAGCAGCTGAATCATCATCGAAGACGAACCGAAGCTAATAAACGGTAGCGGAATACCGGTAATCGGCATCATGCCGATGCACATGCCGATGTTTTCGAAGGTCTGGAACGCCCACATGCCAACGATGCCCACACACGAAAGACGCAAAAACAGCGACTCACACTTAAAGGCGACGCGAATCGTCGAAAAGATCAGCAGCACGTAGAGGCACAGGAGCAAAAAGGAACCACAAAAGCCAAAGGTCTCGGACAGAAAGGCGAAGACGAAGTCGGTGTGGAACTCAGGCAGAAAGCCGCCGGCTGACTGCGTCGCATGGCCCAAACCCTTACCAAAGAAGCCGCCCGAGCCAACGGCGATAAGTGACTGCTGCAGGTTGTAGGCATCGTCCGAATCGGCATTATCGGGGTCGATAAAGACCGTCAGACGGTTCATCTGATACTGCTTGATGAGCACATCGTGGCCGAGCAACGAATCAAAGACCGAATCGAGCGCCAGGACGAGGGCCACCAGGCCCACGAGCAGGGCCAGGGTCGACAGCACCCATTCGCGGCGCGCACCGCTCATACAAATGACGATGGCGCCAGAAACCAGCACGACCAGGCCCGATCCCAGGTCGCCCATGGCAACGACGGCCAAAAACGGAATGGACAGCATGCCGCAGAGCTTGACGTAGTCGCGAACGGTATCGATGCGACCGTTATACTGCGAGCCAAGCGTAGCAATAAAGAAGATGGTGATGAGCTTGGCAAGCTCAACCGGCTGGAATGTCAAGCCGATACCGGGAATCTTGATCCAGCCCGTCATGCCCAGACCGCCCGTATAGGACAGACCCGGAATCTTGGGCGAGAGGATCACGATCAGGTCGATGACGAGCAACGCCGTCGAGAAATTGGAAATACCGCGCAGATCGGTACGCCAGACCAGCACCGCCAGCACCGCTCCGATGCCAATTCCCAGCAGATGGCGTGAGAACGAGGCATCGGCCTTAAACTGCGAAGCCGACCAGATGATGATGGCACCGTAGGCAACGAGCGCCACAGTAGCCACGAGCACACCGATATGCACCTTTTGGCGAAACGTGCCGCGCGAGGCCGAAAGTTGCTTGTTGACGCGGTCCAGGCTGCTGCGAGAGCCGGTCTTGGTTGAACGGAACAGATCCGCCGGAGAAAAATCCATCGCAACCTCCTATCGAACCGAAGAATCGCCCGAGGCCGAAGAGGTATCGGGCTCGTCATAAATCACGCCGAGCACGTCGCGCACGACATGCATCGCGGTATCTGAGCCGCCGCCGCCCTGCTCCAGGACAGTAGCGATGACATACTTGGGATCATCGGCCGGTGCATAGGCGCAGAACCACGCATATTCGTCCTCACCGCTTTTCTCGCCCGTGCCCGACTTGCCGTATACCTGCGGCGTCAGGGTGCCAAAGTGAGCCGCCAGGGACGTCGATGCCGTGTAAATCACGTCGTGCATGCCGTTGCGAACTAGAGCCAAATCCGAATCGCTGTTGATCTTGGCCTCCAGGCGCTTCTTCTTGCCCTTGCCGTTGTACTTATAGGCATCACCGTCGCCATCGCGCGACACGGCAGACAAAAACACGTGAGGCACGTACTGTTTGCCGCCGTTGGCAAGACCCATATAGGCACACGCCATCTGCAGGGGCGTCACCAGGATGTCACCCTGGCCGATGGCAATGTTGGTCATATCGCCGGCATTCCACTTGCGGTCCTCGGCAGAAGCGTCGGTGAAGTACGACTCTTTCCACTCGGCATCGGGAATACGGCCCGCGCCCTCACTCGGCAGATCGATACCGCAGGTCTTGCCTAGGCCCCAGCGACGAAAGACCTCCTGCAGGCCCTCGGAATGTTTCTCGTCATAAAAGAACGCCTTGCCCATGTCATAGAAGACGGGGTCGCACGAGTTGGCGATACCCGACTGCAGCGTCATGGTGCCGTGGCCGGAATGCAGCCAGCAGTACTTGCCCCACGACTTGCCCAGACCCGTCCAATAGCCCGTGCAGTTGGTCGTCTGCCCCGACGTGTAGGTTCCAAACTCAAGGCCGGCCAGTGCCGAGAGCGGCTTGATGGTCGAGGCCGACATGTACTGTCCGCTGATGGCGCGGTTGAGCAGCGGGTGCGAACCCTTGTCATCATTGAGCTCGGTCCACACGTCATTAGAGACGCCGCCGATGAAGACGGACGGATCGAACTTGGGCTCGCTCGCCATGCCCAGGATCTCGCCATTGTTGGGATCGAGACACACCACAGCGCCGTTGCCGGCATTGCTGTAGCCAGTGGTCTTGGCAAGCTCGATAGCGCTCGCCAGCGCCGTCTCACAGGCCTGTTGGATCTTAAGGTCGAGCGTGAGCTTAATGTCGGAGCCGGCCTTCGCGGGCACGGCGCCGGCCTGACCGGTCACATTGCCCGAGGCATCGACCTTGACGGTCTGCTCGCCACGAATACCCTGCAGCAGGTTTTCGTAGTAGCTCTCAACGCCCGCCTGGCCCACGATATCGCCCGACTGGTACGTAATCTTGCCAGCAGAAGCATCATCATCGCCAGAGGTTTTCTTATTCTGAGCCTCGAGCTGCTCGGAGGTAATGGTGCCGGTATAGCCCAAGATATGGCATGCCGTCTCGCCATATGGATACTGGCGCTCGGTACGCTCGGCAATCTTGACGCCCGGGAACTCGCCGGCGTGCTCCTGAATATAGGCAACCGTGGAGCGACGGACGTCCGTCGCGATGGTATGCAGGCTCTGAGCGCCCTCTGTATTGTCCTGAATATTGCGAAGGACCGCCACGTAAGGCATTCCAAGCACGTTGGCAAGATGGCGAACCAGAACCTCATCCTCCGCAAGGTCGCGGTAGGCCACGACAGCAAGTGAGGGACGGTTCTGGACAAGCGCCACGCCATTGCGGTCGAGGATGCGGCCGCGCACAGCGGGAGTGGTAACAGTGCGAGTCTGATTGCTATTAGCCTGCTTCTCGTAATAGTCCGACGAGACCATCTGCATGCCCCACAGCTTGACGGCGAGCGCCGCAAACATCGCGCCCACACCCGTGGTGAGGATGGAAAAGCGGCCCTTAAAGGCGGTCGCCGCGGTATTGCCCTCGCCCTCGGTGGCGCGCGGGGCCGTTCCATGCTGCGTATCGTAGGTAAAACGGGAATCGCCACGACGCATGATGACCAGCGCGACCACGATGGCCACAACCAGCACGATACCGGCGATAATAACCGTCAACTGGGAAGACATCTACGGGCCTCCCCTATTTGAGCTTGCGGGTCTTGGGCTTAAAGCGCATACCCGTCTGGCGTCCGCCACGTGCGGAGAATCCATAGCCGGACTGCGGCACGACGCCGGACATCAAAAACGGAATGGCAACCAGACCCGTCAGGATCGAGGACGGCAGCGCATGGCCGAAGATCGCCACAACAAAGCTCGTCTCTAAACCCATAAACAACAAGATGATGCTGTAAATCACATTAATGACGAGCGCAAAGGCGCCCACAGTGACGCCGCGCGCACTCGGGGTACCGCCCGTCTGACCGACGGCGCTGTGCACCAGGGCAAAAGAACCCACGGTCAGCAGGAGCGACATAACGCCCACCGGCACGGCAGCGGACAGGTCATAGAACAAGCCGCTGCAAAAACCGCACACGACGGCACGCGTCGGGTCGCCCGAGAACACGCTTAGGCACACCAGGATAATCATGAAGTTGACGCGACCGCCCGCAATGGAGATCTGCGGTGCCAGGCCTGCCTGCAGCAGCACGCACACAATGGCGGCGATTACAAACGTGCGGGAGCTCATCCCCTGCTCGTGTAGATCCATGGACATGCCCCCTATTCGCTCGAGCCGGAATCGGTCGTCTCGGACGTGTCGGAACTGTCATCCGAGCTCTCGTCCTTCGTCTTGGTCGCAGCATCGCGCGACATTCCCTGCGGCGTGCTGTTGGCCGTGCTCACGTCCTCATCCGAGGCCGACTGTTCGTCGGTCAGCGAGGTGATGACCAGCACTTCCTCGTTGTTCTCGGCCGTGGTCTGGGCGCGCACCACAATGGTGTAGTACACGTCGTTTGCCGATTTCTCGACCGACGAGACGGTGCCGAGCGGTAGACCCTTGGGGAACACACCGCCAATGCCCGAGGTCACGATGATGTCGCCAACCTTAACATCGGAGTCGACGCTCACGTACTCAAGACGCAGCGTGCCGTCAGCCTGACCCTGCAGCATGCCTTGGGCGCGCGTGTCCTGCACCATAGCGGACACGCCCGAGTTCTCGTCGCCAATCAGGCGCACGGTGGACGTCTTGGCCGAGACTTCGATGATCTGGCCGATAACACCGGCCGAACTCGTCACAGGCATGTTGATGGTAAGGCCGTCGGCAGAGCCCTTGTCGATGGTGACGGTCGAAGTCCAGGCATCGCCCGAGGCACCAACAATACGAGCTGCGGTCGATTTGAGGTTATAGGTCGACTGCAGGCCGACCAGCCCCTCCAGACGCTCGGCGGTCTTTTGAGCCTCGGAGAGCTCAGCAACCTTAGAGGTCAGTTCCTCGTTTTGCTTCTTAAGATCGTCAAGCGTGTCCTGCGACGCCGTAAGGTTAGAGAACACGTTGCCGATCGCATTGAAGGGAGCCGCCACAGCCGAGCCCACAAAGCGCACCGGCGAGGTAATCGTCGTTACGCCCGAACGCACGGCATGAATCGGTCCTGCCTCGCCCTCGCGGATGTAAAACGTGAGCAGCAACACCGAAATCAGGCTGAAAACAATCAACGGGCGCATACCCGTTGATTGTCGCTTGGTATTCAGATTTGTGGAGAAACCCGAAGATCGTGCCAAATGGAATCCACCTTTTGGAAATTAAGCATTGGTCTGGACGAAGCCGCCATCAAACGCATTGGCCTCGAGCACGCGGGCACAGCCGTTAACAACGTTATCGAGCGCCGTGGGGCTGACGTTGACCGAAACGCCGGTCTCATCGCGCAGGCGCACGTCGAGACCGCGCAGCAGCGCGCCGCCACCGGTCAGCAAAATGCCGTAGTACATAAGGTCAGAGGCAAGATCGGGAGGCGTAGCGTCGAGTGCGTCCTTGACGGCCTTGGCCATCTCGTCGAGTGGCTTGTTGAGTGCGCGACGAATCTCCTCGCTCTCGATGCGCACGGTCTTGGGCAGACCGGTGATCACGTCGCGGCCGTTGACCTCGACATCGAGCTCGTCCTTGAGCGGCACGGCGGAGCCGACCTTGATCTTGATGTCCTCTGCCGTACGCTCGCCGATGGCCAGGTTGTAGGCATCACGAACGTGCGTGAGGATGGCCTGATCGAACTCGTCGCCGGCAATACGGATGGACTGCGAGACGACGATGCCGCCCATAGCGATAACGGCAACCTCGGTGGTACCGCCACCGATGTCGATGACCATGGAGCCGGTGGGCTCCTCGACGGGCAGGTCGGCGCCGATAGCGGCAGCCATGGGCTCCTCGATCAGGTAGGCCTGGCGAGCGCCGGCCTGGATCGTGGCCTCAAATACGGCACGCTTCTCGACCGACGTGACGCCGGAGGGAACGCAGACGACAACGCGCGGACGCGGGGTCCACGGATAGCGCTTCTCGGAAGCCTTGTCGATAAAGTAGCGAAGCATGGCTTCGGTAACATCGAAGTCGGCGATGACGCCGTCCTTCAGGGGACGAACGGCCACGATGTTGCCGGGCGTACGGCCAAGCATGCGCTTTGCCTCGATACCGACCGCCAGGATGCGCTCGTCGTTCTTGTCGATGGCGACGACGGAGGGCTCACGAATGACGATGCCCTTGCCGCGCACGGAGACAAGCGTATTTGCGGTGCCGAGGTCGATGGCAAGATCGCCCGCATAGCTACCGAAGAACATATCCATCAAAGAAAACAACGCAACTCCTGATGTGTTGGATGATTGCTGGAAAACTACTAGCTCATCATACTAGCGCAAGCCCGGCACCCCACTTGCGGTGAAGCGCCGGGCAAAGCTAAATCCCATAAGGTCACTACTGGTTGTCAGCAGCCGAGAAATCCATATCGAGCGAGGAAACGGCCCAGCCGATATGATTGTCGGAGCGCACGAATTTGACGGTGTACTCCTGCTCGCCGCCCTTGGACAGCGAAGCCTTGACCTTGGCGGTCGTCTCGGTCATGGACTGATCCATGCCCTCGACGGACACGGTGGCGCCCTGCGGAATCGAGGAGATGATCATCGACTTGGCGTCCTCGGACAGGCTCGAGGCCAGGCAAGACTCGGCCTTTGCGGTGTCACCGTCGCCGGCAGCCTGGAACAGATCGGTAACCACAGATTCCTGAGACGGGAAGCCAAAGCCGCGCGTGTAGGCAAAGCCCAGACCGCCCGCGGCGATCAAAATGAGCAGAAGCAGCACAATGAAGACTTTGAGACCCGTGTGGCGATGGCGACGACGGACCTTGGCCTGCTTACGATCCTGACGGTCCTGCTGGACCATCTCGGACTCGGACAGCGTAAAGAAGCCGGTGTCCGAGGGATCGGGCATAAACTGACCGGTCGCGCCCGTAGGATCGAGCGGATCAACGGCAGGAGCGGCCATCGCGGGCGCCGGAGCCGTGGCCATAGCCGTCTGGGCAGACAGCGCGGCAAGCGAATCGTGCACGCGGGCAAGCTCATCGGCCTGCTCGGAGGTGAGCTGGTAGATACCATCGGCAGTAGCGGCGTTAAAGGCGTCGAGTGCGTCGGAGGGACGGCCGGCGGCAGAAAGCGCCTGACCCATGCCGGCGTTGAGTGCACGCGTATCGTCGCGGGGGCCGGCAAAGTCGATAGCCGTGCGGTAGGTCTCCACGGCATCCGCCGGACGGCCGAGCTTAATGAAGCAACGACCAAGCTCGCCGAGTGCGGCGGCAGGAGCCGGATTGGCGCCGTCGATGGCAGCCTGACGGAAGGCAGTACCCGCGTTGGCATAGTCGCCCGACTGGAACAGCGCGTTACCCAGGCCCAGATAGGCCTTGAACGGCGTGGCATAGGAAGCATCCTGGGTAGCAGCAGAGAACGCCTGAGCGGCCGTCGTGTAGTCGCCCACCGCGGCGAGCGCCTTGCCGCGGTTGGTGAGCAGCGCGCCGCGCTTGCCATAGGTGCCGTCGTTGAGGGCGGCAGCATAGGCCTCGGCGGCCTCGGCATACATGCCCAGGTGCATCAAGGCGTTGCCACGAAGGTGATCGGCCTCGCCCATAATCTCATCGGGAGTTTTTGCCGCCCCAAGCATCTGGGCTGCAGCGGAAAAATCACCCGCGCGGTAAGCGGCGCGGCCCTGTTGGATCAGCTGGCTATTCAAGGAAGTCCCCTTTACTCGTGAACGATCTCGACATGGACGATCTCGTCGCCGGCACGCAGCTGCGAAATCACATCGAGACCCTCGACCGTGGTACCAAAGACGGTGTAACCGGAATCGAGGTTATGCTGGGCACCCAGGCAGAAGTAGAACTGCGAACCCGCGGAATCGGGGTCCATGGAGCGTGCCATGGCAAGGGCGCCATCGACATGGCTGTTGCGCGGATTGGTGGCAAACTCGCCCTTGATGCAGTAGCCGGGGCCACCGGTACCGGGCATGCCGTCGGGGCCCTCAAGACCGGCAGCGACGTCGACGCCGGACATGTCGCGGGTATTGGGGTCGCCGCCCTGGATAACAAAACCGGGCACATAGCGATGAAACTTAAGGCCATCATAGAAGCCCATCGTGGAAAGCTCGCAGAAGTTCGCGACATGAATGGGAGCGCCCTCGCCGTCAAACTTGACCTTGATGGTACCCTTCGACGTCTCGATTACGGCGCACTCGTCGCCGACAAGCTGATACTCGGGCGTGTAGAGCTCTTTCTTAAAACCAAACATGTGGTTCCTTCCTCGTGCGTTTAAAGCATATTTGTACGAATTGTAGCAATAAGCACGGGCTTACATCAATTGCGCACGTAGGTTATGCCGACTATGGCGAACTAATTTTAGGAACGCTGCTGCGGCTTCCAGGAACCCACATTGGCATCGTACTGGTTCAGCGCGCTGTTGCCGCCCTGCGCGATGGGCGCCAGGATCTCGCTTTGGTGGGAACTCATCGACTCGCCATCGGGAATGGCCAGCGAGATATCCCAGCTCTGGCAGATCACGTCGACGCGCTCATACATCCACTCGGCAAGCTGCTTTAAGTGGGCGATGTCATCCGCATAGACCGTATCGTCCTGTACTTTCAGGTTGTTGAGCTCATCTTGCGTCTTTTTGATCTGGTCGCGCAGGGCGTAGGCACTCTGCGACAGCTCCTGACGGGTGGACAGCGGCGTTCGGAGATAGCCGTTGTTAAAGGAATCGATGACCTCGCCGATCTGGTCCTCGTCAGCGTAGGACACGATGGTCTGATACAAACCGTCGAGCCTGGTATAGAGCTGATCATCGGTGAGCACGGTTTCTTCCTGGACCACCTCGGCAGAATCGTCCTGCTTGGTATCGTCCTCAGTCGCCTCGCCCTTTTGGCGCGTGGGGAAGGTCGTCTGCGCGGCCTGGCCAAACTGGTCATAGAAGCCAGGCATGACACCCATGGGATCGGTCGTCACGAACCAATAGGCACCACCGCACACAAAGGCAAGGATCGCGATGACGATGAGCGGCTTAGGGATATGACGCTTGTGCTTGTGATAGGCGTCCTCGTCGGGATGCACCTTGCGCTTGGGTTTTTGAGCATCGTCGTGCAGGGAAACCGGCGTGGGAATATCGACCTTGGGGATACCGAAATCCTTATCGAAAGCCGGCAGCACGCAGGTCTCGTTAGGATCGGCGGCGTCCGAAAGCACCGCAGCGGCAGAGGCCGGCGCATGAGGCACCTCGGTATCGATCTGCTCTTGCGTTAGGCGCGGAAAACCCGCCGTGCGGCCCGCAGCCAAGTCGGATGCGGCCGCGTCCTCGGAGAGGATACCCGGAGCGGGGCGTCCGCATTTGGGGCACGTACGATCATGCGGAGAAAGACGGGCACCGCAGCCCTCGCAGAACACGAACTCGGTGTGCTCGGGACCATCGCCCGGACCCACATAGGCGTTGCAGTAGGGGCAGAACGAGGCGCCGTCCTCGATAGTCTTAAGGCAATGCGGGCAGATCACGGCATCCTCTTTTCGAAGCAATTCAAACAATCGAGGTTAGAGCATAACATCGCCACGGCCCCACAGGAGCAAGGCACCAATTCAACATCGCCAGGGCGCGTAGTTACTTCTTCTTTTTGCTTGGCATCGAGACTTTGATGCCTTGGGCGGACTTGGTCACACGAGAGCGCTTGGCTCCGGTACCCTTCTTTTTCTTGGGCTGGGTCTGCGCCACGCCCTCGAGTGCACGGGCCTCGGCCTCGCGGACAGTGCGCGCCTCACGGCGCTGCGCCATATCGACGGCAACGCGCTTGGCAAAACGCTCCGCCGTCGAACCCGTCGAGCTCACCTTACCGCCACCGCGACCCAGGCGGACGCGCACACCGCGGCCAAAACCAGTTGCGGCATGACGACGACGCGGCTTAAGCGAATCCATCATCGTGGCGAGCTTAAAGAACACCGAGCAGGTAAAGGCCACGATGACAGCCAAGATAACCATCTGGCCCATCGTCAGGTTGGCAATAGACAGCAGCTTCGGGAATCCGATAACGCCCGTCAGGATGCCGGCGACTACAAACACAAAGAGCACCACACGTAGGGGCGTGAGAGGCTGCGAGATGCGCCAGATCAGGCTGACGCTCGCAGCGCACGACGTAAGCAGGCACATCGTAGACAGCGTGAGCTGGTTAAAGCCAAACACGCGCGCCACAAAGATATCGAGTGCCGCGGCCAAAATGACCGCAATCGACGCCGGCAGTGCCCGCTTGAGCACGTTGGTCAAAAACGCACCCTTCACGCGAGCATTGTTGGGCTCCAGGCCCAACACAAAGCCCGGCGCGCCGATGCAGAAGAAGTTAATGAGCGTCATCTGGATGGGCTCGAAGGGGTACGGCGGCAGCGCGATGCACAGCGCCGCCAGGCCCATCGAGAACAGCGTCTTGGTCAAGAACAGCGAAGCCGAACGCTGCAGGTTGTTGATGGAGCGACGGCCCTCGGCCACCACAGCAGGCATCGAGGCAAAGTCGTTGTCAACGAGTACGATCTCGGCCACGTTGCGCGCGGCATCGGAGCCGGCCGCCATGGCGACGGAGCAGTCGGCCTCCTTGAGTGCCAGCACGTCGTTGACGCCGTCGCCCGTCATGGCCACGGTGTGCTCGCGGCGCTTGAGCGCCTGCACGAGCTCGCGCTTCTGCTGCGGGGTCACACGACCAAAGACATGGTAGCGGTCCACTGCGGCATCGAGCTTGGCCGGCGTATCGAGCGTCGTGGCGTCCACATAAGCGTCCGCCCCCGGCACGCCCACCACGCGCGCGATCGACGACACCGTACGAGGGTCGTCGCCACTGATCACGTTGAGGGTCACGCCCTGCTCGTTAAAGTAGCCGATGGTCTCGGCCGCCGAGGTACGAATCTCGTCGCGGATGGTCACAAAGCCCACGGGCTCGGCCTCGCCCACCATATCGCCATCGGGCGTAAAGCCGTCCACGCGCGCCACCACGAGCACGCGGCAGGTATCGGCAAGCTCGGCGACACGGTTCTCGACCTGCGAAAACACACGATCAGAGAGCACAAACTGCGCGGCGCCCATCACATAGGAGCCCTGCGCAAACGAAGCGCCACTCCATTTTTTAGACGACGAGAACGGAATGACCGACAGCGGCTCAGACACCTCGACCGGGCGATCAGCGTAATAATTGAGCAGCGCCTGGCAGGTCTCGTTGGCATCGGCCGAGGTCGCACGTGCCACGTTAGCCAGCGCGAAATCGAGCACCGTGGTATCGGCGGGAACAGCCGTCTCGTCCGAGCTGGCGCCTAGTCTCACGCCCTCAACCGGCAGCGGATACGTGCCCTCGACCTCCATGCGACCCGACGTGATAGTGCCCGTCTTGTCCAGGCACAGCACGTCGACGCGAGCGAGCGTCTCGATGCAGTAGAGCTGCTGTGCCAGTACCTTGCGACGCGCCAGGCGCACCGTGGCGATGGCGAGCACCGACGAGGTCAGCAGCACCAGGCCTTGCGGGATCATGCCCAGCAGGGCGCCCACCGTGGACAGCAGCGCCGACGAAGGCACATGACCAGCCAACAGCTCGGAGAAGCACCATGAAAGCGCACTATCGCCCGGGGTTCCCGCGGCATCCCACAGCTCGCTCACACTCGAGGCAAACAACGCCAAACCGAGCGGGATCATGATGATGCTCGCAAAGCGCACGATGGCGTTAAGCGCGTTCATGATCTCGGAATTGACCTTTTTGACGTACTTGGCCTCGTTATTAATTTTGGCCACGTAGTTGTCGGCGCCGACATGGATCACGCGGGCGCGCAGCAGGCCCGAGTCGATAAAGCTGCCGCTCATGAGCTCGGAACCGGGCTGTTTCTTAATAAGGTCGCTCTCGCCCGTCAGCAGGCTCTCGTTCACGAGCGCCTCGCCCGAAACCACCACGGCGTCAGCGGGAATCTGATCGCCGCGCCCCAGGCGGATGATGTCGTCGAGCACGATCTGGTCCAGGTCGAGCTCCACCTCGGCGCCGTCGCGCACTGCGATGGCCTTCTTGGAGGTCAGCAGCGTGAGCTTATCGACCATCTTCTTGGACCGCATGGATTGAATGACGCCAATAGCGGTATTGAGAAAAACCACAAACA
Organism: uncultured Collinsella sp.; assembly: GCA_902467875.1. Lineage (GTDB taxonomy): Bacteria > Actinomycetota > Coriobacteriia > Coriobacteriales > Coriobacteriaceae > Collinsella. The sequence continues at coordinate 18,886 of CABQWP010000016.1, forward strand.
GGAACGTCAGGTTCTTAAACGAACCGGTCAAAATGACCAGGAAAGCCAAGATCACGTTGATCAAATTGAACAGCGTGCAGAGGTTCTCGATGATGAGCTCTTTGACCGACTTGGTCTTGAGCTCCATGTTGCGGTTGATCTTACCGGCGGCGATGCGCTCCTCGACCTCGGCGGTCGAGAGTCCGCGCTCGATATCCGTTGCTGCCATACCACGTCCCATCACGTCGCGTCGGTATAAGAAAAACCGCCCGGACCATGCGAGGTTCGGACGGTCTTACGTTCGATGGTGCCCCATGTTGGATTCGAACCAACGGCCTTCTGCTCCGGAGGCAGACGCTCTAATCCCCTGAGCTAATAGGGCGAACGGTTGGCATTATACCCAAGTGCGCCACGGGCTAACAAAAGAATAGAAAAAGCTTTGCAATTACGTGGGAGACACGGCGCAGAGGCTCACTTTAGAACGCAAAAGTGAAACAATTAGTATAAACTTTCATGCACATATATAACGGCTCGCGATGCGGGCCGTTTTTGCAAGAGCTATCCATCGAGGTGAGAGGCACACCATGATTGCAATTTTAAAGCAGAGCGCCAGCGACGAGGCCGTCGGCCATATCGTCAGCTGGATTGAGAAGAAGGGTCTCAAGACCGACGTCTCGCGCGGCGAGAACGAGACCATCATCGGCCTGGTGGGCGATACGACCAAGATCGACCCGTTCCTGCTCGAGTCCATGGATGTCGTCGAGCGCGTACAGCGCGTCTCCGAGCCGTTCAAGCGCGCCAACCGCAAGTTCCACCCCGAGGACTCCATTATCGACTGCGGCCACGGCGTCAAGATCGGCGGCGACCAGTTCCAGGTCATCGCCGGCCCGTGCTCCGTCGAGGGCGAGAACCTCATCCGCATCGCCCGCCGCGTGAAGGCCGCCGGCGCCACGATGCTGCGCGGCGGCGCTTACAAGCCCCGCACCTCCCCGTACGCCTACCAGGGCATGGGCCCCGCCGGCCTGGACCTGCTATGCGAGGCGTCTGCCGAGCTCGACATGCCAATCGTCACCGAGATCATGGACCCACGCGACGTGCAAGTCTTCCTGGACAAGAAGATCGACGTCATGCAGATCGGCGCCCGCAACGCCCAGAACTTCCCCCTGCTCAAAGAGGTCGGCAAGACCAAGACCCCGGTCCTGCTCAAGCGCGGTATGTCCGGCACGATCGACGAGCTGCTTATGGCAGCCGAGTACATCATGAGCGAGGGCAACGACAACGTCATCCTGTGCGAGCGCGGCATCCGCACCTTCGAGACCCGCACCCGCAATACCTTCGACCTCAACGCCGTGCCGGTGCTGCACCACCTGTCGCACCTGCCCGTCGTCGCCGACCCCAGCCACGCCACCGGCTACACCCGCTACGTTGAGCCCATGGCGCTCGCCGCGACCGCTTGCGGTGCCAACGGCCTGGAGATCGAGGTCCACGACGAGCCGAGCCGCGCCTGGTCCGACGGCGCCCAGGCCCTCACCCCCGATCAGTTCGATGACACCATGCGCCGCATCCGAGCCATCCGCGAGGTTGTCTGCCAAGAGACCATGGAGTAGCCCATGGGTACGGTGAGAAACGCGCGCGTTAACCAGGGCGGCCCCAAGTGCGCCGGCATCGTCGGCCTTGGCCTCATCGGCGGCAGCTTTGCCCGCGGCTATGCGCAGGCGGGCGTCCGCGTGCTGGCCTGGGACCCCGATGACGACGTCATGACGGCGGCCAGCATGGGTACCGTCGCCGGCGAGCTCAACGACGAGACGCTCGGCGAGTGCGACATCATCGTCCTGGCTTGCTACCCCGAAGCCTGCATCGAGTGGCTCGAGGCGCATGCCCAGGCACTCGCCGACGCCACCGATACCGAGGCCATCATGGGCCCCGTGGTGATCGACACGGTGGGCGTCAAGGGCATCGTGTGCGAGCGCGCCTTTGAGCTTGCCCGCGAGCACGGCTTTTACTTTGTGGGCGCGCACCCCATGGCGGGCACGCAGTACTCGGGCTATGCGCACTCCCGCGCCGACCTGTTCCAGGGCGCGCCACTCGTGCTCGTGCCGCCCGCGGCGGACGATGCGCTCAAGCTGGAGCTTTTAGGCCAGGTGCGCGAGATGGTGCGCCCCTTGGGCTTTGGCAAGTTCAGCGTGACCACCGCCGCCGAGCACGACCGCGTCATCGCCTTCACGAGCCAGCTTGCGCACGTGGTGTCCAACGCCTACGTAAAGAGCCCCACCGCCCAGGTCCACCACGGCTTTTCGGCCGGTAGCTATCGCGATCTCACCCGCGTGGCGCACCTCAACCCGCAGATGTGGTCCGAGCTCATGGTCGACGACGCCGATGCGCTCGCCTTCGAGATCGACCATCTGATTGAGTCGCTTGGCGCCTACAGCCGTGCGCTCAAGGAACGCGACCAGCGCTATCTGGAGAATCTCCTTGCCGAGGGCGACCGCATTAAGCGCGCACTCGACGACGAGGCCTCCCACTAGACCATCTATCACGCCAGGTCGAAAGGACCGAAGCTTATGGCGATTACCATCGATATCGACACTGCACGCCCCTACCAGGTGCATGTTGGCACGTTTTTGCTGGAGCAGGCCGGACCGCTCGTGCGCGCCACTGCCGGCGGCACCAAGGCCGTCATCGTGACGGACACCAACGTGGGTCCGCTCTACCAGATGCCCGTTAAGCAGAGCCTGGAGGCGTCGGGCTACGAGGTGAGCATCTGCACCTTCGAGGCCGGCGAGGCCCATAAGCGCGCCGAAACCTATGTTGCCATTTTGGAGTTTGTGGCCGAGCACGAGCTTTCGCGCTCCGACGTGATCGTGGCACTCGGCGGCGGCGTCGTGGGCGACGTGGCGGGCTTTGTGGCCGCCACCTATATGCGCGGCTGCAAGTTTGTGCAGATCCCGACGAGCCTGCTCGCCATGGTTGATTCGTCGGTGGGCGGCAAGACCGCCATCGACCTGGCTGCCGGCAAGAACTTGGCCGGCGCCTTTTGGCAGCCGAGCGTGGTCATCGCCGACGTAGGGTGCCTGGCCACCCTCACGCCCGAGCAGTTCGCCGACGGCTGCGGCGAGGTCGTCAAGCACGCCGTGATCGCCGACCCGGAGCTTTTCGCCGAGCTGGAGAAGACCCCGCTCACGCTGGAGTTGCTCAACCGCGATGTGGCCCGCGTAGCACTCATCATCGCCCGCAATATCGACATCAAGCGCGCCGTGGTCGTCGCCGACGAGCGCGAAACCAACCAGCGCAAGCTCCTCAACTTTGGACACAGCGCCGGACACGCCGTCGAGGCCTGCGAGCACTTTGAGCTCGGACACGGCAACTGCGTGTCAATCGGCATGGGCATCATCACGCGCGCAGCGGCCCTGCACGGCGTTTGCGATGCTGCACTGCCCGGTCGTATTGAGGAGCTCTGCGCCCGCCATGGCCTCAAGACCCGCTGCGACCTAGATGCCGATGCCGTCTTTGCCGAGGCGCTGCACGACAAGAAGCGCGCGGGCGACACCATCGACCTGGTGATTCCGCACGACATTGGCCGCTGCAGCATCGACCGCACGCCGCTTTCCACTTTCCACGAACTCATTGCCGAGGGCCTCGGCCAGAAGGGAGACGCATCCGCATGCTAGCCCGCATCACCCCGTCCCCGCTCAAGGGCACCGTTCCTGCCATCGCGTCCAAGTCGATGGCGCATCGCCTGATCATCTGCGCCGCGCTTGCCAACGGCGAAACACACGTCACCTGTAACACCACCTGCGCAGACATCGAGGCTACAGTGCGTTGCCTTACGGCCCTGGGCGCTCGCATCGAGACCGTCGAGGACGGCTTCCAGGTCCACCCCACCATGAAGAGTGTTGAGTTTGGCCTGCTCAAGGCCCTTGCCGGCGGCACGCTTGACTGCGGCGAAAGCGGCTCCACGCTGCGCTTTATGCTGCCCGTCGCCTGCGCGCTGGGTGCGAATGCCACCTTCGTGGGCCAGGGCCGCCTGGGCGCCCGCCCGCTCTCCCCGCTCTCGGACGAGATCATCGCCGCCGGTTGCGACCTGCAGGGCCTGGGCGGTTTTCCGCTCAAGACGAGCGGCCGCATGCGCCCGGGCACCTTTGTGCTGCCGGGCAACGTGAGCTCGCAGTATATCTCCGGCCTGCTGCTGGCAGCCCCGCTGCTAGCCCAGCCCTCCTGCGTGCAGGTAACCGGCCTCATCGAGAGCCGCCCCTACATCAACCTGACCATCCAGGCCATGAAGGCCTTTGGCGTCGAGGTCAACGTCGAGCGTATTCCGGCCAAGGACGGCCAGCCCGAGGTCACGAACTTCCGCGTGAGCAGCGGCTCGTACCGCACGCCCGGCAGCGTGGCCGTCGAGGGCGACTGGTCCAACGCCGCCTTTTGGCTGTGTGCCGGCGCCATCGGCACCGATCCCATCACCGTCGAGGGTGTGTCCCTGAGCTCCGCGCAGGGCGACCGCAACGTGCTCGCCGCGCTTTCGCGCTTTGGCGCCCGCATCGTGCGTTCCACCAACGCCGCCACCGTGCAGTCCGACAAACTCGCCGGCTTTGAGATGAGCGCCCACGACATTCCAGACCTGGTGCCCGTCATCTCGGCCGTGGCATCGCTGGCGCAAGGCCGCACGTTCATCCGCGATTGTGCCCGCCTGCGCATCAAGGAATCCGACCGCCTGGCCACCACCACCCGTGAGCTCACCGCGCTGGGCGCACAAGTGCGCATTGCCGGTGACGACCTCATCATCAAGGGCGTCGATGCCTTTACCGGCGGCGAGGTCGATTCGCACAACGACCATCGCATCGCCATGATGGCAGCCATTGCCGCAAGTCGCGCCACCGGCGAGGTCGTGATCCACGGCGCCGAGGCCGTCAACAAGTCCTATCCCGATTTCTTCGACCACTACCGCCTGTTGGGCGGCAAGGTCACGCTCGAGGAGGAATAGCATGTCCTCGACCTTTGGCAACGTCTTGCACTTAAGCATCTTCGGTCAATCGCACTCCCCCGCTATCGGCTGCTCGCTCGATGGCATCCCGGCGGGCATCGCTGTTGACCAGGAGCAGCTGCAGGCCTTCCTCGACCGTCGCGCCCCCGGTCGCGACGAGACCGCGACCAAACGCCGCGAGGCCGACGCCGCCCACATCATCGCCGGTGTTGTCGATGGACATACCACCGGCGCGCCCATCGCCGCGATTATCGAGAACACCAACACGCGCTCCAAGGATTACTCCGAGCTGCGCCGCAAGCCCCGTCCCGGACATGCGGACTTCCCTGCGCGCGTAAAGTATCACAACATGCACGATGTCGCTGGTGGCGGGCATTTTTCCGGCCGCCTAACGGCACCCTTATGCATCGCCGGCGGCATTGCGCTGCAGGCACTCGAGGCCCGCGGTATTCGGGTGATGGCTCACGTGGCGCAGATCGGCGGCCGGTGGTACGGGGCCCCGCCGCGCCGCCTCCCCCGCCCTGCCGATGGACGATATGGTCTATCGCGAGGCCGACCGCAAGGCGATCCTTACGAACGATCTGCCGTGCATTGACGCCGCCGCAGCCGGCCGCATGCGCGAGGAGATTCTGGCCGCGCGCGACGAGCTCGACAGCATCGGCGGCATCGTGGAGTGCGGCATTTACGGGCTTCCCGCGGGTATCGGCGACCCCATGTTCGACGGCATCGAAAACCGCATCGCGCAAATCGCGTTTGGCATTCCCGCCGTAAAGGGCGTGGAGTTTGGCATGGGCTTTGCCGTGGCCGCCATGCGCGGCAGCGAGAACAACGATCCGTATCGCATCGACGCCGAGACCGGCGAGATTGAAGTCGAGTCCAACAACGCCGGCGGCATTCTGGGCGGCATCTCCACCGGCGCGCCCGTCATGTGGCGTATGGCCGTAAAGCCGACGCCCTCTATTGGCCGCGAGCAGCAGACCGTAGACATGGACGCCATGGAAAATGCCGAGCTCTCGGTCCACGGTCGTCACGATCCCTGCATCGTCCCCCGAGCCGTCCCCGTAGCCGAAGCAGCCGCGGCGCTCGCCATCTGGGACGCCCTCCTCGAGGACGCCGCCCAGCGCTAACCCGACTCACCTGGGTTGCCTGCCAACTCAGCCGTTACGTGAAAGGGGCCTCCATGGACCTTGCTGACATCCGCCAGGCCATCGACGGCATCGACACCACGCTCCTCAACAGCTTTGTCGAGCGAATGGACATTGCCACCGAGGTAGCCAAGTCAAAAATCGAGATGGGCAAGGCCGTCTTCGACCCCGCCCGTGAGCGCTCCAAGCTCAACAACCTCGCCAGCCGCGCGCCCGAGCGCTACAAGGCGCAGACCATCACCCTGTTCCGTCTCCTCATGAGCATGAGCAAGGCCGAGCAGCAGCGCTACATCAACGAGCTCAAGGGCATCACGGTGTCGCAAAAGGCCCATGCCATGGCCGCAGCCTTTGACACACCCTTCCCCCAGACGGCAACCGTCGCCTGCCAGGGCGTCGAAGGTGCCTACAGCCAAATCGCCGCGTGCAAACTCTTCGACGTGCCCGACATCGCGTTTTTCGAGACCTTCGAAGGCGTTATGCGCGCTGTGCGCGACGGCTTCTGCGAGTTTGGCGTGCTGCCCATCGAGAACTCCACCGCCGGCTCGGTCAACGCCGTCTACGACCTGCTCGCCCAGTTCGACTTCCACATCGTGCGCTCGCTTCGCCTCAAGATCGACCACAACTTGCTCGTCAAGCCCGGCACTAAGCTCGCCGACGTGCGCGAGGTCTACAGCCACGGCCAAGCCATTGCCCAGTGTGCCGGCTTTATCGAGTCCCACGACCTGCACGCCACCAAGTACCCCAACACCGCCATGTCGGCCGAGATGGTCGCCAGCTCCGGGCGCACCGATGTTGCCGCCATCGCATCGCGCAGCTGCGCGACACTCTATGGCCTGGAGGTGCTGGAGTCCAATATCCAAGACTCGGACAACAACTACACGCGCTTTGTCGTCATCGGCCGCGAGCCGCGCGTCTACCCCGGCGCTAATCGCACCTCGCTCATGATCACCACGGCCAACGAGCCGGGCGCCCTCTATCGCGTGCTCGAGCGCTTCTACGCGCTCAACATCAACCTCATCAAGCTCGAGAGCCGCCCCATCCCCGGCCGCGACTTTGAGTTTATGTTCTACTTTGATCTGGACTGCCCCTTTGGCAGCAAGGCCCTCGACGACCTGCTCGATTCCATCGACGACGTGTGCGAGAGCTTCACCTACTTTGGCAGCTACACGGAGGTGCTCTAGATGACCGATACCGCCGCAACCCGCCCCTACGGCGTGCTGGGCCGCGTGCTGGGCCACAGCTACACCCCGACCATCTACAAAGAGCTGGCGGAGCTTGAGTACGTGCGTTTTGAGCGCGAGCCCGAGGACCTCGCGGCCTTTATGACGGGCGACGAATGGGAGGGTACCAACGTGACCATCCCCTACAAGCGTGCCGTCATGGAGTATCTGGACGAACTGAGCCCGCTCGCCGAGCGCATGGGCAACGTCAACACCATCACACGCCTACCTGACGGTCGCCTGCGCGGCGACAACACCGACTACTTTGGTTTTCAGTGCCTGGTCGAGGAGTTGGGCGTAGAGGTTGCCGGCAAGAAGGTCCTCGTACTTGGCGCCACCGGCGGCGCCGGCACCACGGCAAGTATGGTGCTGGGAGACCTGGGCGCCATCGTTGTGCCCGTGGGTCGCACGAGCGAGGTCAACTACGGCAACATCGCGCAGCAGTCCGACGCCGCCTTACTCGTCAACTGCACGCCTGCCGGTATGTTCCCCCACTGCCCCGACGCGCCTTGCACGCTCGAAGGGCTCGATGCACTCGAAGGCGTCATCGACATTGTCTACAACCCCGCTCGCACGGGACTCATGCTCGAGGCCGAGCGCCGCGGTATCCCCTGCATCGGCGGTCTGCTGATGCTCGTGGCCCAAGCGGCACAGGCTGTTGAGCGCTACACCGGCCAGGTCACCCCGCGCAAGCGCATCCTGGATGTAACGGAGCGCTTGTCACGCCGCGAACAGAACATCGCGCTGATCGGCATGCCGGGCTCAGGCAAGACCCGCGTGGGTGAGCAGATTGCCCTGCTCACGGGTCGCGAGCACATCGACCTCGACCGCGCCCTCGAGGAACGCCTCGACATACCCTGCGCCGACTTTATCGTCGAGCGCGGCGAGGCGGCCTTCCGCGAGCAGGAGACGGCGGCGCTGTCCGACATCTCCAAGCGCAGCGGCCTGGTGCTCTCCACCGGCGGCGGCGTGGTCACGCGTGACGAGAACTATCCGCTGTTGCACCAGAACAGCCAAATCGTGATGCTCAACCGCAAGCTCGATGAACTCGCCCACAAGGGCCGCCCCATCACCGCCCGCGACGGCATCGCCAAGCTGGCCGAGCAGCGTATGCCGCGCTACCGCGCCTGGGCCGACTACATCATCGACTCACGCGACTGCGCCGCCAACACCGCCCATGCCCTCCTCGACACCCTCCCACCCGCTCTCTAACCAAAACCACCACAAAGGGGACAGGCACCTTTGTGGTGGTTTTTCAACCGCAAAGGAAGCAACCATGAAAGCACTCGTCATTAACGGCCCCAACCTCAACATGCTCGGCATTCGCGAGCCAGGCATCTATGGCAGCGACAACTACGACCGCTTAGTGCAGATCTGCCAGGAAGCGGGCACTGCACAGGGCTTCGACGAGGTCGAGGTCTTCCAGTCCAACCACGAGGGCAACATCGTCGACAAGATTCAGGAGGCCTACGGCAAGGTCGACGGCATCGTCATCAACCCGGCCGCCTACACGCATACGAGCGTGGCCATCCTGGACGCGCTCAAAGCCGTCGCAATCCCGGCTGTGGAGGTCCACATCAGCGCTGTCGAGACCCGCGAGGACTTCCGCCAGGTGAGCTACGCCCGCCTGGCCTGCTTCGCCACCATCACCGGTGAGGGCCTGCAGGGCTACGCACATGCGCTAGAGCTGTTGAGGGAACGACTCGAAAAGTAGTCTCGCGCGCAAATCCATCAACCCCGATTCGCACGCCAGTAATGCCAGTGCCGCCAGCAGCAACCTCGCTACTGGCGGCACTTTATTACTGGCATATAATCGTTGCAGCCACACAACGTCTGGAGACTCGCATGCTAAGCATCCATCTGGGAGATTACCCCGGTTCCATCTACGATACCGAGACCTACTTTAGGAACTCATACTTGGACTCATGGTTCGAAGACCCTATGGCCGCACAGATCATTAAAAGCGTGGACGGATCAGAGCTCATCGGCCCCCACAACATCGTAAGCAAGCAGCTGGGCTCGATCACCCCACTCGAACTGTCCGGCGGCGTTAAGACGCTGCTGCTGGTGCGCAATCTCCCAAACATGGTGTTCAATGCATCCACTTGCGGAGATAACTGCGCCCGCTGGCTGCTCAAAATTGGCAAAGAGCAGGATGTGCTGGTAACCCTTTACCACATCATGAAATTTCCCTGGAAGCGTTTTGAGATTCGCATCAATAACGACGGCCGCATCGTCAGGAACATGCAGGAGTTCGTCGGTGCCACCAATGATTTTCTGGATGTTGATGAGTAATGAAAGGATCACACACCGTTGTCGTGGAGCGCGCAAAAGTCAAATACACGCTCACCTTTAAACGCAATATTTCCTTCATCCGCGGCAACAGCGGCACGGGCAAAACGACGCTCATCTCGATGATTCGCGACTACAACGACCGAGGACCGGAAAGCGGCGTTGCACTCAGCTGCGACGTGCCTTGTGAAACGCTTTCCGGCAGACGCTGGGAGCGCGAGCTTTCGATCATCGAAGATTCAATCGTCTTTCTAGATGAGGGCAACGAGTTTATCTACTCAAAGGACTTCGCCAAAACCGTAAACGGCTCGTCCAACTATTTTGTTCTGATATCTCGTCGCGATGCCAACGAGCTCCTCTACAGCGTTGATGAGATCCTGAAGTTAGTCAACACGACGAGTAAAACAATCAATGGCCGCAAGAGCGACAGGCGCTTCTACTCGGTGACCAAGCCGCTATATGACCACACGGCAAGCATGCTGTATCAGGATCTAAATGTTGGATTCGAGGTACCCGACGCCGTAGTTGTCGAGGACAGCAAATCTGGCTATCAATTCTACGACGCTCTTTGCAACCGGCTCGGAATCCCCTGCTATACCGCCACCGGCGTAGCAAATCTAAAGCGGACAATTCACGAATGCCCCGAGCAAAACGTTCTTGCCATTGGAGACGGCGCAGCGTTTGGTCCCTACATCGAAAAGGTGCTCGGACAGCGCGTTTACAAGAACGTTCGCTTGTTCCTCCCGGAATCATTCGAGTGGACACTTCTGCAATCTGGCCTCATTCCCAGTAACGACATTCCAAAAATCCTCAAGGATCCTTCGAGCTATATCGAAAGCCGCGACTACCTAAGCTGGGAACGATTCTTCACCGACGTATTGATCAAGTACTCGGCAGACACTCGCTACGCCTACAGAAAGGCAAAGCTCAATGAGCAGTACCTGAGGCCGCAGGCGATGAATGCAGTTGCAAACGTCTTGCCCGAGTGCCTGAAGGCAGACTAGACAGACTAGATATAGTGGGGAGGGCCAAGTTGGTCCTCCCCGTTTTTGTTACGCCTTCTTGATCACGTACACCAACCCTATGTCGCACCCGCAGCGCACAATCGACGCAAAGAGCCATGGTACTGGCAGCGTTAAAAGCAACGGCATCGTCTGCCAAGGGATAAACCAGTCAACCGCATGAAAGGCAAAGACGGCAAGGCTTGCCTGTCCGCAGAACGCTCGCACCACCGCTTCGGCCTAAACGTATACCCGGCAAGAATAAAGAACACCGGCATGTGAAAAAGCCCAGACCACCAAGCGGTCTGGGCTTAATAAACGATGGTGCTCCATGGCGGATTCGAACCGTCGACCTTGGGATTAGAAGTCCCCTGCTCTATCCAACTGAGCTAATGGAGCAAATAACCGCACGCCCAAGCAAGCGCAAGCCTGTTAGGCACAAGTAATTATAACCTAGTTGAACTGCTCGCGATACGCCTTACAGACCTCATCGACTGGGCCGTCCATGCGAAGGTCACCCTTCTCAATCCAAACGGCACGCTGGCAGATGCGCTCAACCTGCTCCATGGAGTGCGAAACGAACAGAACCGTCACGTCGCCGCTCTGGATAAAGTGCTGGATGCGGTCCTCGCACTTCTGCTGGAAGAACACGTCACCGACGGACAGCGTCTCGTCAACGATCAGAATATCGGGCTCGGTAATCGTCGCGATTGCAAAGGCGATACGCGCCACCATGCCCGAGGAGAAGTTCTTGAGCGGCATATCGACAAAGTTCTGAAGCTCAGCGAACTCAATAATGCCGTCAAAGTTGGCATCGATGAACTCCTTGGTGTAGCCGAGCAGGGCGCCGTTCAGATAGATGTTCTCGCGGGCGGTCAGCTCGGGGTCAAAGCCGGCGCCAAGCTCAATCAGCGGCGCGATGTTACCGTGCACCTTAACGCTGCCCTCGCTAGGCTCAAGAACGCCAGCGATAATCTTGAGCATCGTAGACTTGCCGGAGCCATTGGTGCCGACCAGACCCACAACCTCGCCGCGATGAATATCAAACGAGATGTGCTTAAGCGCCCTAAACTCCTCAAAGAACAGCTCGTGCTTGGCAAGCTTAATGAAGTACTCCTTGAGGTTGGTCAGCGACTCGGACGCCATGTTAAAGATCATGGTGACGTCGTCGACCTCGACAGCCAGAGGCTGCTCGCTGTAATCAACAACAGATTCAGTCATCACAGCACTCCTTAGATGTAGAGGATGAACTTGCGCTCGGACTTATGGAACACGGTATAGCCAATAATAAGCGCAAGAACCGCCCAGGCAACGCACATACCAAACGTCATAAGCGAGGGCGTAGTCTGGAACAGGAAGATATCGCGCATAAACTGCAGGTAGTTGAACATGGGGTTCGCATACATCAAGATACGCACGAGATGCGGCATTTGCGCAATATAGTCAGTCGTCCAGAAGATGGGCGTAATGTAAGTCCACGCCGTAATGACGACGCTCCACAGATGCATAACGTCGCGGAAGAAGACCGTAAGGGCAGAGAGCATCATGCCCAGGCCCATGCAGAAGCACATAAGCAGCAGCAGGCAAACCGGCAGCAGAATAAGGTGCCAAGAAGGCATAACGCGGAACCACAGCATGACGATGGCGACGGCGACCAGCGAGAAGGCAAAGTTGACCAGCGAGAAGAGCACCTTCTGCACCGGGAAAACCCAGCGGTGCACCTTAACCTTCTTGAGCAGAGGGGCAGCGCCCACGATCGACGTCAGGGCCTGGTTAGTAGACTCAGACATGACGGCAAAGGTAATGTTACCCACGATCAAGTACAGCGGGTACATCTCGGGCGTCATTGAGCCATTGCGGCCCTGGCCAAAAATCGTCGAGAACACGATGGCCATGACGATCATCATCAGCAGCGGGTTGAGCACCGACCATGCGACGCCCAGAACGCTACGGCGATACTTGATCTTAAAATCCTTGGTAACCAGCTGACGAAGGATAAACGCGTCCTTCTCAAATTCGTTCTTAGCAAACGTCGCAGGCAGACTGCGAGTTTCTTGTTGCTTTGTCTGATCCGACACGGATGCAACTCCTTTACTCGTAATCGTTGACAAACGAACAGTATAGACCCGACGGCCATGCAAACGATTCGCGCAACAAAACTGGAGAACTAACCCACATCTTAGGATGCCAGGCCCAAACGGCTATACTTTCTAGGATTGAATGTATAAGGAGCATTAAGTGAATTCTGAATCCATCGCCGTCATCATCCCTTGCTACAACGAAGCGCTCACGATCGGCAAAGTCATCGATGACTTTCACCGCGAGCTTCCGCAGGCGACGGTCTATGTCTATGACAACAACTCGTCGGACGATACCTCACGCATTGCCACCGAGCACGGCGCCACAGTCCGCTTTGAGCCCCGTCAGGGAAAGGGCAACGTGTGCCGCCAGATGTTTCGCGATATCGACGCCGATTGCTACCTGATGGTCGACGGAGACGACACCTACCCCGCCGAGGCGGCCAAGGCCCTCTGCGAGCCCATCCTTAACGGCACGGCCGACATGACCGTAGGCGATCGCCTTTCCAACGGCACCTACGCCGAGGAGAACAAGCGTGCCTTCCACGGCTTTGGCAACAATCTGGTCCGTGCCATGATCAAGTGGATCTATGGCTACAGCTTCGATGATGTCATGACCGGCTACCGTGCCATGAGCCGCCCGTTCGTTAAAACCTTCCCTGTGCTTTCCGAGGGCTTCCAGATCGAAACCGAGCTCTCGATCCACGCCGTCGACCACCGCTGGCGCATCAAGGATGTGCCCATCGAGTACCGCGACCGTCCGGAAGGTTCCGAGTCCAAGCTCAATACCGTAAGCGACGGCATTAAAGTCGTTGCGATGATTGGCACGCTGTTCAAGGACTACCGCCCTCTGAAGTTCTTCAGCCTCGTCGCACTTCTGTTTGCGGTGATCGGCCTCGCCTTGGGCACGCCCATCGTTGTCGAGTATTTCCAGACCGGCCTCGTTCCGCGCTTCCCCACCGCCATGCTCGCCGCGTCGTTTATGTTCCTGTGCGGTCTGAGCCTTGCGACCGGCTTCATCCTCGATTCCGTGGCAAAGGTCGAAAAAAAGCAGTGGGAGGTCAACGTGTACAGCAAATACGCCTACGATGACCAGCCCGGCAGGTCCGCCACCACGCCAAGCGAGTGAAAGATCTTCCGCAAAATACTATTGGCACCACTGCGCAGATAGCCATCAACAAGAAAAGCCCCCCCTTAAAAAAAGCGGGGGGAGCTGGGCCGCCGTTAAAGAACGGCGGCTTTTACTCTCGAAAAGTTGATAGCGGCTAGAGCGTCTTGAGGTACTCCCCAAGCTCTTCCTCCCAGTCGGGCATGTGGAACCCGACCGACTCGAGCTTGGACAGGTCGAGCGCGGAGTGGACCGGGCGCGGGGCGATGGGGCCTGCGG